>WJLE01000020.1 GCA_014728655.1 Candidatus Uhrbacteria bacterium | reverse complement strand
TACGCAGGTCAAAGAGGCCCCGACTTTAACGCTCATGGTATGGGCTGCGTTCCAATTGGGCCGGATGATAGCGGTGCACGTGTTAGAAGAAGAGCTGAACAAGCGGGGGCGGGCCCCCGACGCAGGAGGCCAGTGCCCCAACTGTGGAGCGAAGTTGGAAAGCAAGGGCTTGCAAGAGCGCAGCGTCCTGACCTTGCTGGGCTGGGTCATCTGGCGACGCCGGGTGAGAAGGTGTCCGCAAGGCTGCCCAATCGGGCAAGTGGTGCCCTCAGATGTAGCCCTGGGGCTGGCAGCCTATCAACGTACAAGTTCAGAGGTGCAGCGATTGGCATGTGCGCTGGCCATCTTTGTGCCGTTTGAGATCGCCGCGGTGCTCTTGAAGATGTTAACGGGCGTATCGGTGAGCAGCAAAACTATTTGGTGGTGGGTGCAAGAATGGGGTGAAACAGCTATGGCCCGGTTGGATGCTCAATTGGCAGCTTTGGCAGCGGGGGGAGAACCCGCTGCGGAGGTTAGCGACGCGGCGACGCACGTTTTGCCGCTGGCGCTGGGCGCCGATGGCGTGATGGCCCCCTTCCGCCCCACTGCGGGGACTCCAAAAGGCAAAACCGTGTGGCGGGAGGTAAAAGTGGGGGTGCTAGCGCGTCTGGGTCAGCGGCTGACCCGCACCGGACAGCAGGTTCCGCAGTTGACGCACCGACGGTTGGTGGCGGTGCTGGGGGACATCGATGCGTTGCGTCCGCGGCTGTGGCTCGCTGCTGTGCAGCAAGGATTGTTAAGCAGCGAGACGGTCGTCTGGCTCGCGGACGGGGGCCGGGGCTTCTGGCGCTTGTTCGACGAGTGTTTTGCCGACTATGCGACGGGTATCTTAGACTTCTATCACGCGGCGCAAAATCTGTGGCAAGGAGCCAAGGCCTGGTTGGATGGCCGCACTAAGCAGGCCCAGACGTGGTTCATCCAAGCCCGCCGCCGCTTACGGTGCGGGCAAGCCGATGCCGTGTTAGCGGATATTGAAACTGCGCTGGCCCTAGAAGGGTTGCCGCCTTCGGCGCACAAGACGCTGACCAATTTGTATCAGTACTTGGACCAGCACCGGGACCACATAGATTACGCTAAATTCAAGGAGTTGGGGTTACCTCTTGGGAGTGGGATGGTGGAGAGCGCTTGTAAATGGCTAATCCAACAGCGCTTCAAAGGGGTAGGCATGCGCTGGAGTACGGACGGTTTCAACCACTTGCTACATCTGCGCCTGGCTTGGGTCAACGGAGAATTTGATGATTTGTTCGCTTTGGGGCTCCCCCCCAACTAATACATGCGCCCGGAGTAAGGTTGGCCCACCACGATGTCTTCTCCCGTGACATCTTCCGTACTGCTCCGCACGAATTGCCGGTCGGGCAAGGTTTCGGCATCGGGACGGGGCCACGCACTCATATCTAGCGGCAGCAACACGACACCAGCGCTGTTCGGCTGGATCTGTTGGCTCAAGTAGCGGGTCAACCATTCCCGATCTTGCCGCCCCCGTTCCATAGCCGCGTAAGCACTCGACCATTTTCGGCGGAAGAAAGGTGATAAGCTCAATTCGGGAAAAGATCGGATCGCGTGAGCGGTCGCGCTCAAAGCATCCAGCAACTCGAATTGCGCATCTTGCTCTTTCCAGAACGCGCATTCGTAAATCACTTGACGAAACTCGTTTAGTCTGTTAATCTGCTGAGTGGTAGTTTTAGTTTCCATAAACCAATACTACCACTTGGTGGTTGGTGTCGCAAAGGCACCAGCCACCTTACTTTTTGTCTAAAGTCCAATTGAAATACAATAGGAAAATATATCGGGTCTACGCAGATTTGTGGGGTGAAAACTGGACTGGGAGCCAATTTGAGCGAGAATAAAGAGCAAACTAATCCAAGGAGGCTCAATGTGAAAAAGATCCCTCAATTGCCGCCGCCAGCCAAGAAGATTCCCAGAGATCCGGCGCGAGCAGTAAATCGGGTAGATGATCTGGAGACGCAGGCCGTGACTGCTACGACCTTGAGCGATCTGTTGGGGTTGCCTGGTATTAGAGTGGTCCGCTTTGCCATTGAGGAAGAGAAACAGGAGCAATACTTGCATCTGTTCTGTCAGCACGAACATGATGTGGCGATCTGCCCCCGCTGTCTGCAAGCCACACAACAAGTACATGAGCAGAAGGAACGCTGTGTGCGTCACTTGGACATCTGGGGGATGAAGACGTTGGTTCATTTTCCGCACCGGCGCTTTGATTGCGCAGTATGTAACCGTCCCTTCACCGAGAATTTGGGGTGGATTGATCCCAAACGACGGCAGACAACGGTCTTTGAGATACACATCTACGCACAAGTGAAGCACAAGACGCCGCGCAAGCAAGTCGCGCTTCAGGAAGGGCTGCATGAAGCGACGGTGCTGGATATCTTCAAACGCTGGGCTCAGCGTGCTACTCGCAAATTGGAGCAACGACCGGTACATGTGCTGGGGGTGGACGAGATCTCGCTGCACAAGAGGCACAAGCAATATGCTTTGGTGCTCTCTGATCTGGAGTGCCGCCAGGTGATCGCTGTGTTGCCGAATCGTCTCAAGGAAACGTTCGTCAAGTGGCTGGCAGGATTGACGGAGGAAGAACGCCGGGCTATCAAAGTGGTATCGATGGATATGTGGGAAGCGTACCGGCGGGCTGTCCACGAGACGCTGCCTCACGCTGAGATCGTAGCCGATCGTTTCCACGTGATGAAGCATCTCAATCACCAGATTGACTTGATCCGGCGCAGTATGCAGAGAAAAGCGAAGAAGTCGGGAGACGAAGCGCTGTATCAGGTGCTGAAGGGCAGCCGCTGGGTGCTGTTGAAGCAGCGCAGCGAGCTCAACCCGGAGCAAGAAGCCCAATTGCGCACGATCCTGACCACATCGGATGAGTTGCGGGACCTCTATCTGCTCAAAGAGGAGTTCCGCACCATCTGTGACAAGATCGCCGACCGGACCCGTGCCGAACGGTTTCTGTCGGCGTGGACATGGAAAGCCATGCTGTCTGGAAGTCGCTATCTGATGCGCTTCGTCAAAACACTGCGCAACTGGTGGCATGAGTTCCTCAACTACTTCAATGATCGCGTGACTCAAGGATTCGTAGAAGGCGTCAACCGTGCCATTCGCGGCATCATCAATCGCGCCTTCGGCTATCGAAACTTTGATAACTTCCGTCTACAGGTGCTCGTGGAATGTGGTGGTGGCTGACTTTACCCCACAAATCTGCGTAGAGCCAAACATAACCTATGTTTACCCAAAACACAGTCGTTACTTTCTACAAGTATCATGGATGTTTGATAAAAGCAAAGCCTTTACTTTGGCAAAGTAAAGGCTTTGTTTTTTCCCTACCCTACAAGGACCGGAGCGCCTAGGCGATGGTAAGTGGTTCGTCCAGGGCGCCCACACGCAGATCGCCGCGGTTCGGCAGGATCGCGCGCACCTCCAGGGTATAGGGCCCGGCGGTAAGACGCTCGGGTACCAAAAATAACAGCTCGGTGGGCTTGTTGCGTCCCACAACGACAACTTGGGTCTCGGTGCCGTCCTCGGCGACGAAAAAGATACCCTGACCGACGTCGGCGGGATCAAACTTAAGCCGATACCCCGTCACCTGTCCCAGCCCGCCCGGCGTGAGCATACCGTCGCGGGCGCCGGTGTTGAGATCAATGTACGCCAGCGGCTTGGGCCTGGGTCGAACGGATTCCTGCTTGACGGGTTGGGCGTGTTCCCCGATGGTATTACG
>WJLE01000142.1 GCA_014728655.1 Candidatus Uhrbacteria bacterium | reverse complement strand
CCGCCTACACAGATTGCATTGATAACATCGGTACTGAGGGGTTCATAGTATTTGGTATAACCTCCGTAATCCACACGCTTGTAAACACAAGCGCAGTCCTCGCCATACTCACAGAAATTCGCGGAACCATACCCTTCTACGGTCCGAATCGGAAGCGGCGGGCGTACGGTATCGTCCCATTCCAGCACGAATTCATTGCCGAATGGCGCATTGCTTTCCGGCGCCGCTTTGCATTGCGTATTCGGGAAGGATCGAGATAGTGTCTGATCAAGCTGAGGGAACCGGTTCTGTTCAAAACGAACAGTCAGGTTAGCGACATTCAAGTTATCCGTCACGATCGCAGAACCGGCACCGGCAAGCTGCGGTGGAAGCTGCTGATCCAGGGACAGCCAACAGAGGGTGCCAATGGCGTTATCGTTACTTGTCAATCGATCGTTATTCGTCATAAGCCCCACTGCACCCGTCTGCAGGAAGATACAGGCATACTGTTTGAGCTCCGGTACGTTAGAAAGAATCTCCAGCCGCTCATCATTCTGTGGGTCCTGCGGTTTCTCAACCAAATCTCCATACGCGTTCATATCAATAGCCACCCCAAGTCGATAGTCCTTCTTGAAACGGCTTCGAACAGATGGATCCGTTGTCAGCAAGCTACCAACAGGCTTGAGCTGTGTATCCATGATCTGAAACTGATTGACCAGTGAGAAACCGCTGTAATCCACGGCACCGAATCCCGTCGGTCGACCGGCATACGTTTGCGCATCCAATACTTGGAAGGTTTCTAGAATCGTTTCATCGCTACCTGCTTCGCGATCCACAAAGCTGGTGCAGTACGGCACTCCCGTTTCCGCCACCGTATTCGCCTCGTTACACATCGTCAGCTCGGTACAGATACTGCGATACGCTCCTTCCTGCGGATCATAAACCGTCTCCCCGGTTCCACAAGCCAACCACTGCGAACAGGACCGATCCGGTTTTACCTTTACGATAATATTCGTATCGTTGGGAACACAAGTGCCCTGAACATGCCGAACGGATCCATCGATACTACGATCACAATCCGAATCATCTCTACAATAGAGACTCTGTAAATCCTGCACCACTGCATTCGCATCCGGTTGGCTTAAATCGAACGCCTCCGAAGGGAAGGTTGCGGATTGCGTTAAGATGATTCGAAAATCCGTACAGACGCCGATATCCTCCTGGCAGGCCGGGTGGTTCGGATTCAGCTCACAATTAAGCGCCGGAACCGCGGAGTACCCATGATCCTTATAATCGATCTGCGTAGCCTGTGAGCTGTAGAGCAAACGATTGTCGGACGTGTCCCGGAACAGCACACAGCCGTTCCCCGGATCCACGCGACCGCCACAGGAATCCTCATCCAGTCGCTGGTCGTTAATGACGTAATACGGACGACCCTGCGGGTGGAACGGATCACTCTTGTCGTTTACGTCACGGAACTCCGTACACTCTGCCTGCGAGTTCGGACAAGTCGCCGTCCAGCCCTGATACGTATCGGGCTGTCCGCTCGGCCCAACGTACTGACTGTCATCTGAGCCCTGCCAGCCGTTGTAGCCGGGATCGCCGGTGTAGCGCAGACCAAATACGCTGCCCCGCTGCAACCGATCCTCATAACATGGACAATCCGTACCGACTTTGAACCATCCGTTAAACGTGGTGTTCAGGTACAAATCCGGCTGATCCAAATCGCAAGCCTGATCCACAACAACCCCTTCGCGCCACTGACAGGCATGGTTCCCCGGAGCGCGGAAATAGTCCGTACCGCTACCATCCTTGGTCTTATACGTATACGCTTCACAGAACAGCTCGGGTTCGGAACAGATCCCCTGTTCCATTAGACGCTCATCCTCTTGTAGGTACACCGTAGTAAACGGCTCCTCCGCGTCCAGATCCGTACGGTCCTGGTTAAACTTCGGCTTCCCGAACGCACGACAGCCTTGTGCAGTCTCCGGACAGTAGCTGGAAGGTTCATCAATATAGTACTCGTAGTGATCCGCCCTCTTTGTTGTGACTTCCGTGCGATCCAATTCCCCATCGCGCTCCCAGGTTAGCTCGTACGGCGTTTCCGTGTTCTCCGTGTGAACAAAGGCGCGACAACCGATGGCCGTTTCTCGACACAGACGTGTAAATTTGCGCAGGTTTACTTCCTCACCACCTCTACTCTCATAGGTCTGACAACCCAACATCGCCTGCGGTTGTGGCAGACCTTCCGGCGTGCGGTCACAACTGGCCGGCGTGTTCCAGGAATCCTTAATGACGTAGCTGACATCCGTCACACGTTCCACGCGGATCTTGTCGAGATAGTTGATATCAAGCAATCCTTGGATGGTAATCGTCGTCTGAGCGCCGGATCGATCCCCCACGAATGGCCCTAGTCGGAACACGTTCCACTGATTGGTAACACCCGCCGTGCCAATCGATTGTGCATTCGTATCGTTACTGGCGCTTACCTCCCAATTTGGCCGGTTCGACCCCGCGTAACGCGCCCAGAAATGAAGCTCATATAGTACACCGGATTCCGTTGGAACGGTGAGCTGCAAATCCCCGTTCCCCTCCACGCGCAACGACTGATCTCCGACCAACACGGACTCCTCGGAAAGACTTAGCGACAACCCGGATCCAACACCCTCCACCGCATAGTCCTCGTTGCTGAACTCCTCATTAAAAACCTCTGTTTGTACGCTCCCTTGCGTTCCAATATACCCGCGGCAGCCGGCCACGGCTTCGGTACAGGAATTGCTCCGCTCCGCTAGCGCCTGATACAAGCACTGCCCGGTTTCCGTCAGGTACTCCCCACCGGTCTTCGTACAATCGGCCTGCGAGGATTGATCCAGGCGGAACTGAGCGCACGCTGTGTCTGCAAGCACCGTCTGGGATTCATAACGATAGAACACATTTCCTTGCGGATCATAGAACTGACGGCAGTCCGGATCGATGGCCAGCAGATAGTTGGCGGCGTTGCATCCGTTCGGATCCTTGAGCTGCCCGTCCGGCCCAGCCTTCTGTATCACCTTTGGCGGCTGCGGGAATGGCGCATCCACATCCCGGACCATACTCCAGGTCACAAGCTGGAACCCGGTGGCTTCCGAACCCTCCCAGGTGTAGTACGTCTGTGAGTTGTCGCTGGGTTTCTCACAACTGCGCAGATAGCTAAACGCTTCCACTGCCTCGCCACCGGTCTCCAGCGCATCCAGATTGGTAAAGAGTTCACAACCCACATCCTGTGCACTACAGATCCGTGCCGTTCCCGGAATAAACGTCTGAATCGTCTGATCCTCCGGATCATCCAGCAACGGATTATCCGGATTACGGACGAAATCGAACGTGGAGGGCTGCTTGCGGAACTCCGCATACCCCACACATTCGGCAGGACAGTAATCCACGGGAGTCAGTACGGCCGGCACCTCCGGAGCAGTTCCTTGGCTCACCGGTCGATATCCTTCACAACCGGCTTCGTTCTGACGACAGACGCGTGCGTAGTTCGCACACAGCGGATGATCCGTATCCTCGTTCCCCTGACAGGCATACTCTTCCGGCGGAACGCGCATGTGCACGGTTGCAAGTGAAGGATTCAGGTCCGTTGCATACGGGCGCGCGACTTCTGCCTCCTCTAACTGGATGGCATCAAACATCGCAGGATTATTGCTCACGCGATGAATATAGACGATGAGGTATTCCGCATCCGCCGGTGTTACGAAAGAACATTCGACGCGCTGCCAGCCATCGGCCACATCTGACGGAACGTTAAGCGCCCGTTGCTCGGTGTTCCCGGCATTTTGAACGCTGCAGTCATCAGACCGGAACAGCCCCGCCATACTTGCTAATGCATCATCACGGCTTGGAATTTCAAACGGATTCGTCTTACCTTTCAAGGCAAACGCCCAGACCCCGGCGCCGCTGGCCGGATTCGTGGCGTAACGACGCGTATAGTATGAAAGGGTGTATTGTCTCAAGCCTTTAATCCGAACGATCTGATGGATGGACGAACCGCTTTGCGGTACCGGGTCACTCGTCTGCGGAGACGCAATGGCATTGGACCCATGCGCAGCCGCTTCCCCGCTAGCCGGATTCGGATCTACAAACGGCACCGGATGGTTATCAGAGCCGCGCAGCCAATACCGAAGATTGCCGTCATCATCGACGAGCTCAAAGGAACTGTTCCGAACCAGGTTCAGAGCGTTCGTTCCCGGCTCTACCCGACGCAGATTCGTGCAACCATCTGCAGAGGCGTCACAGGGCAGGATCGTACTATCATAATAAACCTTATCAAACGTGGAGTTGTAATCCGCCGTCCAGGCAATGTCGTCCGCATCCGGATCCCGGAGTTGCCCGTACCACATGCACCCCACATTCTCTGCGCTACAACTGCCATAGTCGATGGTGCTGCGCAGATATCCAATCGGTTCTGCGCCCGATGCCCGCCCGGTAAACTGACGACAGCTCACAAACTGCTCCCGACAGGAAAGCGCTTCAAACTGCCAATGCGTTTGCTCCGCAAGACAGTACCCGTATCCGCCGATACAACGACCTTCGCTGTTGCGCTCCATACACGTCACCGTGTCCTGACAGTCGGCGGAGCGCTGCTCCGTTCCGGTGAGGAGTGAATTCCCAAATCCTTGGAGTAAGCACTGCGCCGGCATGATGGTCAGTACCCAGTTCGGATCGATGAGGTGGCACCACGGATGCTGCGCATCCAACGTCCCCTCTTCAGATCCGCCATTGTTCACATCATAGTTACAATCATCAAATCCGCGAATCACTTCCCCAAGGGTGACACACCCCTCTGCACGGGAGCAACGGATTTGATTGTACGGCGAATCCGCAGCTAACTCCCAGCCAATCGGGATGACGCGCGCCTGACGAAGTTTGCGCAAGTTCCCCACACAGAACGCACGCGAAGCGCAGCTCGGATCCTGGTTATCCTGAAGCTGCGTGGATGGAATCAATTCCCAATCCTCACTGAGATACCCTCCATCAATCGCCTGACGTACGGTAACTGCCCCCTGGCGCAACAACCGTGCCACGCCTGACGAGATCGCACAGTTCCATTTGGTGCGCCCCGCCGGTGGACAAGCCTCAAGTTCAACAAGCAGATCCTGCTCCTCTTGCGTCGTAATCTTTGGCGCCAGGATATCTCGATACTGCTCGGAAATAATCTCTTCCACACGCACGGATCCGGGCGGTGCGGCACCGGGATTCAATAGATCCGGCAATGCTGCGGGACCACCCGAATCCGGACTAAAAATCCCCCGCATGATGTTCTGCATGAGCTTGCTCACAAGCGTATTTACGAACGTAGAAAGCATGATCTTCCCGAGCTGCAGGAAGCCGAGCTCAAACGCATTTCCAATCACCCCACCCCACTTCACATTCTGTAAATCTGCCGGTCCGTAGATT
>WJLE01000141.1 GCA_014728655.1 Candidatus Uhrbacteria bacterium | reverse complement strand
GTAGTCAATCTGGTTGAAACGATCCATGTCTACCATTGCGCCAGTCTCACGATCTAAGACAACGATCGCGGTGAAGTCGGCCTGCTTGCCCCAGTCCACGCCAGCGATGAACTCGCCACGATATGGCTGGACTGGTTCAGCAGTTGCACACTCAGCCACACGGCGAAACACCGCGCCCTCACCTTCAAGGAATTCAGCAAGGTATTCTTGCCGGAAAGTCGATTCTGGCAATTCAAGCCTGGCTCTTTCAATATCCTCCGGCTTAATATATGGATTTGTAGAAGTCGGATATTGCCAGGATGTCCAATCCTTTTGTTCAGGATCAACGCCGCGTTGATACATCTGCCAGAAATAATTGCGTCCCTTTGGCGTGCTGGCAAAAATAGCGCCACCCGAATAGTCTAATAAGGTTTGTTTCACACTGTCTTCCCAGGCCTCTTGCAACTTAGGAACAATAGCGGCCTCGTCAATCACCACGCCGGCATACTTACGACCACGCCCGGCGTCGGTATCATCCAAAGACCAGAACTCAATTGCACCGCCGTTTATCAATTCGATGCGCTTTTCGACTTCTGACTTATCCGCGATGACCGGCTTCAATATCCGCTTCAAGTCACGCCAAACATTCGCCATTAGTTTGTACGTGGGCGCAAAGTAACCATAGGGTAGTCCGGTCGTCAATGAGGCGCGTACAAGCAGTTTTTCGCAAAGGGTTGTCTTGCCCCAGCGGCGGCCACAGACCAGCACGCCATAAGATGCACTGCTCAGGTCAATGCCTCTTTGCGCCGGATGGGAGGCGGGCACCTTGACATCAATCACTGTCATCGGCTGGCACCTCTACAATGCGGATAGTGAGTTCTTTGCCGCCTGGCCCAGCAAGCTCCTGGCGTTCAACATAACCACGATCTTTGCCGAGCGTTTTCAGCGTAAAAATAATCGCCGTGATATTTCCATTTGCAACCTCAGACGCCAGCTTGTTTTCGGCAAGGTCTAGCATCGTTTCACGCTCAGCAGCTACGGCCTCATCAACTTTTTTCCATTTCTTCATTGCATTGTAGACAGTATTCCGCGCAACATTCAACCGTTGCGCAATAGTGGTAATATTGCCGTAGGAACTCGTGACTTGTCCAGGCTTAGCCCATAGGCCCTCACCTTTAATTGCGTCAATGTAGTCTTGCAGTTGATGAACTGGTTTATTTCCCATTTTTAGGTGCTCAATTTATGCAACAATTGCGGTGGTTTTACGAGATAAATCCAGGGCGTTGATAAAAATGTAACGCTGCTCTTAACCAGCACATTGGCAGCGAAAATACTCCAGATTACAGAAGTGGGCAAGACGCCAATAAACGCAATTATGACAAATAATGCAGAGTCAATCGGCACACTAATTGCATTGCTTGACATCACTCGTGCCCACTGGTGTTTGTCGGCAAACCGATTAACCCAGCGTTCGTAAACTTCACCGTCAATCAGTTCGGCCACCACTTCCGCCACAATCGAAGCAATGACAATCCGCCATACCGGAGCGAGCACTACTGCAAACTCCACCTGGGAACCCACCGTGCCATCCGCTGGTAATTCAGCTACAACCCAGAACAAGAACGCCATAAGAATATTGATACCGGCGGCTGCAAAAATTAGCGTGCGAGCTATTTGCTTATTCGTTGCCTTGTGAACCAGGTCACGAAGAGTGAAGGTGAAGGGGTAAATAAGCGTCCCGCCATCAATGGACAATCCAGCAATAAACAAAATTCGTAGGCTGGTTACATCTGCCAACATTTGAGCGGCCACATAAAACACGGCCAACAACACGAGAATATTGAGTTGACGATTCGACATACCGGACTCCTATGTTTTATTGTGCAGGAACTTCGACTGCATAAAGCTCATTAATTTTGGCTGCCATATTCCCAAAAGAAACCGCCAACGCAACGTATCGCACATTAACCACGTTTGGAAAAACGCTGTTAACTTGCGAGGCATCTCCATCTGGCGAAATTAGTTGCCCCCACTTGGAAGCGATCAATTCAACTTGATTGTTGTCCAAACTGATAACATCGTCGCCCAATATAGCCATATGCTCTAATTGAGCCTTCCAACTACCCCCTAGCAAATGCACGCGCCGCCCTTTGAAAGACGCAGGTGGTAAAGGCGTTCCGCCGTGCGATGATGGTACAGAGTAACCAAGCATAAACTTGTCAGGTATCTGGTCTAAGCAATC
>WJLE01000140.1 GCA_014728655.1 Candidatus Uhrbacteria bacterium | reverse complement strand
GCCCGGACTTGCCGGGCTTCCCGCCCATCACGAGTATCATATCCAGTCGATCCGCGATCGGATTCAGAAGACGGATGGGGGTTCCGGGTGAGATCGCAACTCCGGCCTGCAGCTTCATTCCACGGATGGTCTCCACCAGGTGTCCGAGTTTTTTTGGCGCTTCCGCATGCACGATGGCACGTTTAAACCCCCGAACGTTTTTCCATTTTTGAATGATGGAAATCGGGTCCTCCACCATGAGATGCAGTTCGTAATGGGTATCGATGTTCCAGTCATTGATGGTCTTGGGATTGTGCCAGGTCGTCTGCTTCACGAACTTACCGTCCATCACATCCACCTGCACAACGCGCGTGTAGGGCGCGATGAGCTTGAGTCGTCGTTGGAACGTCTCTCGGTTCTTGGCGTTTATGGCGGGGATGACCTCTGTTTTCATATGCGGGCAAGTCGTGCAGGCGTGTCGTTGTGAAGTTTTTACTTCCTGACTTCAGGATGCTACGACTTCTCATCCAAGCTGCTTCACTCTCCTTCGATGTCGTGCGGCACTCGAGGCTTTCGTCTTCAATAGTTTCGTGATCATACCCATCGCCATTGGCATGGACGTCTTCCAGCCGCTAAGGGCAAGGAGGTTCACATCATCATCGATCCGGGCACGTTCCACCTCTTTGGCATTGTGTCCCAGGACGGCTCGGACGCCTTTGATCCGATTCGCGGCAATTGCCATCCCCACGCCGCTTCCACAGACCAGCACGGCATGTCCTCCGAGCTGTTTGAGCTTCCGCGCAATCCGCATCCCGATGCGCGGGTAGTCATCTCCTTCCTTAAAGGTAGGGGAAAGATCTTGGAACGGAATCTTGCGTCGCTCCAGTTCTTCCTTGATGCGTTCTTTCAGTTTGAATCCGGCGTGATCTGCGCCGAGTAGGATGGGTTTCATATGCGTCTATCATAGCACGTTCGTCCACCTTGACCCCATGCCCGTTTCATCGCATGATGCATGCACGTCTATGCCAAAACCAGCAAAAACGGAGTCGTTGAAGGAGGAACGCAAGAGCCCCTTCCCTGCCATGGAGGAGGAGGTGCTTGCGTACTGGGACAAGAAGAAGATCTTCGAGCGGTCCGTGGAAGAGCGTCCGGAGCATAAGCCGTTTGTCTTCTACGATGGACCTCCGTTTGCCACGGGACTGCCGCACTACGGTCACCTGCTGCAGAGCGTGATAAAGGATGTGGTGCCCCGCTATCAGACCATGCAGGGGAACCGGGTCGTGCGTCGATGGGGTTGGGATTGTCATGGCTTGCCGGTGGAAAGTCTCATCGAAAAAGAGGAGGGGATCAAATCACGTGATGAACTGTGTGCGTTTGGCGTACAGAAATTTACGGATAGCTGCCGGACCTCCGTACTGCGATACGTCAGTGAATGGAAGCGGTATATCGAGCGTTTAGGGCGTTGGGTCGATATGGACAATGCCTATAAGACCCTGGATCAGGACTACATCGAAAGCGTGTGGTGGGTGTTCGCGGAACTCGTGAAGAAGGGGTACATCTATAAGGATCGTCGCGTGTCCCTGTACTCCCCGAAGCGCGCCACGCCATTGGCGAATTTCGAGGTAGCCATGGATAACGCCTATGTGGATCATACGGACCCTGCGATCACCGTGAAGTTCAAAGTGAAGGATAAGGAGCGTTCCTATCTGCTCGCCTGGACGACCACGCCATGGACCCTTGTCTCGAACGTGGCGCTGGCCGTGAATCCGTCGCTGATCTACATCACCGTGAAACTGCGAGATAGCGGTGAGTTCCTAACGTTTGCGGAGAGTCGGATCAACGAGGTGTTGAAGCAGTACTATCCGTTGGGGATCTCGGAGGATGCAGAGAATCCGGACATGCCGTTCGAGATCGTAGAGCGGCATCGAGGCGAAGAGTTGCAGGGCGTGAAGTACGAGCCGTTGTTCACTTTCTATCCGGTCGAGGTCGGACATCATGTGATCCTTGCGGAATACGTTAGTGATGAGGATGGAACCGGGATTGTGCATATCGCACCGACGTATGGAGAGGAGGATTTCCAGGTTGGTAAGGCACATCGTCTGACTTTTGTGGAGGCGTTGGATGACCAGGGTCGGTTCCTGCCGGAAGTCGAGCCCTGGGCCGGGGAGTACTATTTGCATGCGAACCCGTCCATCATTGAACAGTTGGAATCTCGTTCACTCCTGTACCGTAACGAGAAGATCCAACATAGCGTTGCGATCGATCCGCGCAGTAAGGATCTTCTAATCTACCGCGCACAGCAGGCCTGGTTCTTGAATGTCACCAAACTGAAACCCAAGCTTCTGGAAACCGCCAAGCGGATCGAATGGCATCCGCCGCACTTTAAGGAGGGTCGATTTGGAAAAGGATTGGAAACGTCTCCGGACTGGAATATTTCCCGAACCCGGTTCTGGGGTGCTCCGATTCCGGTGTGGGAGTGCGAGACCTGTGACGAGCGGAGGATCATTGGCTCCATGAAGGAACTGCGTACGCAGGCCACGCCGGATTCGTTCCCGGCCGATTTGGATCTGCATCGTCCGTCCATCGATCATGTGAAGCTGACCTGCGAGGCCTGTGGTGGTGTGATGCGTCGTGTGCCGGAGGTCTTTGACTGTTGGTTTGAGTCCGGATGTATGCCGTACGGCGCTGCGCACTATCCGTTTGAGCATCGCGAGCACTTCGATCAGAACTTCCCTGCAGACTTCGTGGGGGAAGCGCAGGACCAGACGCGCGGCTGGTTTCGCGTACTGCATATCTTCGCAACAGCGCTGTTGGGTAAGCCGGCGTTCAAGCATGTCATCGTGAGCGGTATGGTCCTAAACGAGGACGGTAAGAAGATGTCCAAACGCGAGAAGAACTATCCGGATCCCTGGGAGATTTTGGAGCGGTACGGAGCTGATACGCTTCGGTTGTACATGCTATCGTCTCCCGTTGTGAACGGGGAGCAGCTCAATTTCTCAGAGCGTGAACTGGACGAGGTATCGCGGAAGGTCCTGAATCTGCTCTGGAACGTGACGAAGTTTTATCAGACCTATGCGAACAACGAACGGATTGAGCTGACCAAGCCGCGCAGTGCGCATGTACTCGACCGTTGGATCTTGGCGCGGTTGCATCAGGTGATCCAGGAAACGACGAACGCCTATGATCGCTACGATCTGGTTGGGGCGACGCGACCAATCCGGACGTTCATCGAGGATCTGTCGACCTGGTGGCTGCGTCGTTCTCGGGATCGGATGCGTGGAGAGGATGTCTATGAACGGACGGATGCGCTTAAGACCCTGCGTGAGGTATTGCTGGATTTCTGTGCTGTCATGGCACCGGCTGCACCGTTCCTGGCGGAAAAGGTCTATCTGGAGATGGAGGGTCTCAAATCCTCCGTACACCTGGAGCGGTGGCCAAAGGAGGATCAACGTCTGATCGATCTCCGCTTGATCGAGGACATGGACTGGGTACGGGAAGCCGTGTCCGTTGGTCTGGAGCAGCGTGCCGAAGCCAAGATGCCGATCCGACAAGCGCTTGCATCCGCCACCCTCAAACTGAAGGACGGATCGGAAGTGGAACGAATCAAACATAAGCCGGATCTCCTGGAACTCATTCGTGATGAATTAAACGTCGAAGCGGTTCAGCTTGCCGTAGGGGCTGCGGAATCCGTAGAGGTGGAACTGGATACGGAACTCACACCGGAGCTCATAGCCAAGGGGATGGTCCGTGAGCTCATCCGTCATCTCATGGCATTGCGTAAGCAGACCGGCCTGACGCCGCAGGATGAGATCCTTATTGAGATCGGTGTAGCGGACAAGGATTTGGCGGCCATGGTTGAGTCACAAGCCTCGGAAATTCGAAACGGAGTCCGTGCATCTGACCTCCGGCTAATGGATGCTCCAGACGAGAAGGCTAAGGTCATTACCATGGGAGCATCAACGATTTCACTCAAAATTATTCAATAAACGCAATAAAAAAGTCGGTTACGTTAAGGAGGCTTGACGAAAACCGGTTTTTTTTGTATGTTAGGAAGTCATTTCGCCCCAAAACGGGCGAATTTAGACGCTTTCAAAACTGAACATTTATCCAACAACAAGTTAGGAGAACAGTATCGTGGCAAGCCTAACTCCGGGAATGAGCGTAGGAGAAGGAGGACGATTCAGACTCGAGCACAAGCTTGGGGAAGGTGGGATGGCGGATATCTGGTCCGCAATCGATCTTCAGCAGGATCCGGCCTCCGGAGCGGCACAGGTTGCCGTCAAGGTGCTCAAGGCAGATTTTTTGACACAGACTGCCGGGAACATGAGCACCAGTACGTCAGAGCTGGTGGATCAGCTCTCGAAGCGATTCAAGCGTGAGGCGGGATTGCTGAGCCGGTTGGAACATCGCAACCTGGCACGGTTCATCACGAGCGGTGAATTGGACACTTCGGGCTCTCCCTTCATCGTGATGGAGTTCATCGAAGGGGAGACGCTGGATGGAGAGATCTGGGATGCCGCAAAGGCGCACGGTCTGATCCAGACGAAATTCGAAGGGAGTCAACCCTACGAGCGGATGATGGATCCGGACGACATTCGGAAGATCGTCTCCGAAACGCCGGTCATGCGTCTGTCCGACATCTTCGATATTGCAGAGCAGGTGCTCAGTGGATTGGCATACCTCCATAACCCCAAAGGAGGGGACGGTGGTGTCGGGATCACGCATCGGGATATCAAGCCGTCGAACGTCATGATCAAGCGAGATCGGCATGGAAATATCCTGCAGGTCAAGATCATCGATCTGGGGATTGCGGGTGTGGCGAGTGAGGTCCGAGAGGAATTCGGTGCGGTGACGCAGTTCACCAAGATGGGTTCCGTGCTCGGAACGCCGACCTTCATGCCGATGGAGCAGTTCAAGAATACGAGCCAAGCGGGGCCTTCGGCAGATGTCTATGCCATGGGAGTGACGCTCTTCGAGATGATCACGGGTCTGGAACCGTACAGCGGGAAAGGGTCCTATGAGGTCATGGGAGCGTTGTGCAATGCCAATGCGCTTGATCCGGGCAAGTTCGTGCGGAACGTTCCGCCGGATCTACGCGCGGTGGTCATGAAGGCTACGGAGCGGGAGCCGGAACTTCGGTATCCGTCCGGTCACGAAATGTGGGGAGCGCTGATTCGAGCACGGAATAATGTGCTCGATGCTGCTATGGGTGCGTTTGCTTCCAATGCCACGTTGAGCAGTCAACCAACCGTGGAGTCGGATCGGCCGCCTCCGCCTCCAAAACCGGTTCGTCCCGCGTCCCGCGCTTCGCGCCAGGCGACGGTCGTTCGTCGCTCACGCATGATGCCGCCCAAACGGCCGTCGAATTCCGCACGACACATGGTGCCGATTGCCCTGGCATCCCTTTTTGTGGGGATCGCGATTACCTTCTTCGTGCTTCGTCCGGATACCTGGAAGCCGGAGATGGTTCCGGAAGGGCGGGGGGCAACGAATCCTGAAACGGTTGCACCACCGACGAAAACCACGAAGGTCCCTAGGGATCCGACACCGGTGCGCACGACCCGGCCGTTGGCAGAGGCCGGAGACACCCCTGCTCCGGAACGTCCCGACTCCGCGGAATCCATCTTCCAACTTGGTATGCGTTTCTACAACGCCCGACGCTACGACCTGGCTCTGGAGCGGTTCGAAACCGCACAGAAACTGGCACCGAGCGATCCGGAGATCAACCGGATGATTCGGGATTGCAAGCGCAGACTTGGGCGCTGATTCGTTCTTTCTCTTTCGACACCTGAGGAATCATTCCTCGGGTGTCTTTGTTTTGCGCTTGAACAGAGGTCCGGAACCCGCTAGGCTATCGGATATGATCGCATCGATTCGTGGAACCGTCCTGGAGCTCACGCCAAGCTACGTGATCGTGGAAGTTCAGGGAGTGGGCTACGGCATCCATGCCACACCGTCCACGCTTGGCGGACTGCGTAAACGGGAGCAGGCGTTTTTGTATACGCATGATTTGGTCCGGGAGGATGCGCGGGAGCTATATGGGTTCAAGACGCTGGAGGATCTGCAGCTCTTCGAACAGCTCATCGGAATCTCCGGTGTGGGTCCAAAGGTGGCGTTGGCCATGCTATCCATCGGAAGTGCGGAAGCATTGAAGCGCGCCATCATGAATGGAGACCTGGTCACCATTACTTCCGTTCCGGGGGTTGGGAAAAAGATTGCTCAGAAGATCATCCTGGAGCTCAAAGGACAGATCGTCGAAGAAGGTGATGCCGGCGGACCGGATCGTGAGGTCGTAGATGCGCTGGTTTCGCTGGGATACTCCAGTGCGCAGGCCAAAGTGGCGTTAAAGTCCGTTCCGTCCGAGATCACGGATGTCTCAGACCGCGTCCGAGAGGCATTAAGACAGTTAAGTAGCTAATGTAGATGAACCTGATCCATATTCCGCATGCGGATGAATGGGATACGTTCTGTTCCGCACAGCGTCATGCGCAGTTTACGCAATCCTGGGCATGGGGGGAGTTTTGGAAGACGCTCGGACGACCGGTGATCCGTGTTGCGCTCACGGATGATCAGGGAGCGTGGTTGCTCGCTGCACAGTTTTCTTTTTTTTCGCGTAGATGGTTTTGGGGTTACTGGTATGCTCCGCGCGGACCGGTGGTGCGAACGGATCTGCAGGATGCCTCGGGGGAGTTGATTGAGGAATGCTTACGACAGCTACGTGCGCAGGGATTACCTGCTAAGGCACTGTTCTGGCGGATCGAGCCTGCAGTTACCTCTCCCGTTTCCTCGGACGGGTTGATGCGTGCCAAGTCCTACATGCCCAGCACAACGCTGCTCCTGGATTTGAACGTGTCAGAGGATCTGCTACGCAAAGGGATGCACGAGAAGACTCGTTACAACATCCGTGTTGCAGAACGCAAAGGAGTAACGGTACGTGTTGCACAGACCCAGGACGATCTTCAACGATTCCTGGCACTTTCTGAAGAAACGGCAACACGCGATCGTTTTTTATCGCAGCCCTCTTCTTACATGCGTGCAACCTACGAGCATCTGCACGCGTCCGGGGTCGCACAGATCCGTCTGGCAGAACGTGAGGGGGTGCTGCTGGCTGCAAGTATGGAGATGCGATACGGGGATACGACAACGTATCTGTACGGCGCGTCGTCCTCTACGCACCGTAACCTGATGGCGCCTTACGCGCTTCATTGGGATGCGATTCGGGAAGCAAAACAGGAGGGATTTCGTACCTATGATTTCCATGGGATCAATCCCGAGTCTCCGGAGGATCTGGATTATAAGGATAGCTGGAAAGGGATTACGCGATTCAAGCTCGGTTGGGGTGGGGAACGGATTACTTATGCCGGAACAGCGGAGTACCCGCTGATCCCCTGGGTCTATCATCTTCTCAGACGGTTCCGCGGCTGAACCGTACGCCATTCGGCAGAAACGTCATCGTGCATTTTTCTGTTGATTCAGAGCTTCTTTTATCACGTAACGTCGCGTATACTGATGTAGATTGGAGGGTTATGAAGAAGTCGAGAAAGAAGGAAAAAACACCAGCGGCGAAAAAAGAGGAGCATTTGGATTTTTCAACCTTAATAGAAGGGAGTATCCAGCAGGCTCGTAAGCTTAAGATTGTCCGTGGCATCGAGGAGCTGGAGAAGGTCACATCCATCACACAGCTGACGAATCTGATCGTTCGTAAAGCATGGGAATCCGGCGCATCGGACATCCATATCGATCCCATGGTCGATGCCGTTGTTATTCGATTTCGTATTGACGGAGTCCTATACGATGTCCTGTCCCTGAAAAAGGAAGTACAGCCACTTATCATTACACGTATTAAGGTTCTTT
>WJLE01000139.1 GCA_014728655.1 Candidatus Uhrbacteria bacterium | reverse complement strand
GTGGTGGGAGCTTCTTTGTCTTAGCGCGTTCGATCTCCTCGTCGCCTGTCCGGATCTCGGGCGGGGGAGTGCTCATCCCCAGCTTTGTATAGATCACTTCCTCGGTTTTACAGACGATGGGTTTGCTGCGATTCGTGGAGCCGCGTTTGGAGCGCTTGAAGAGCCCATACTCGCTCAGGGTATATCCTTTGGAAAGGGCATGCTGGCGCAGTAGCACGTTATGACGCTTGTCACCGGTAAAATATTGAAGGGCAGCACCATAGACCTCATCCGTGACCACGCGAAGATCCGCATCGATCCCGATCTGCAAACGAACGCTTGCGCGAGTACGTCCCGCTTCATGAACGCTCTTTACTTCAGGCAAGGAAGTGAATGCCTCTACTGCGCGTTTTGGCTCTGTGGTCGTGATCAGAAGATCGATATCTCCGATGGTTTCTTTCATTCGACGGAGCGAACCTGCGTAGGTGCATCGTTTCACCCCTGTAACCTTTTTTAGTTTTCCGACGATCCGATCCGCAATCGGCAGGATGTCGGCGAGCAGATGTCGTCCGGTGGACTGCCGCATCATCTTTAGGCCACGCATCATTTGCTCCTCGCTTTTCATGCCATAGCCCGGAAGCTTCTGAATCTTCTTTTGCTTCCCGACACGTTCCAGATCCTTGAGGGTTCTGACCTTCAGATGATCGTAGAGATCCTTAATCGTCTTTGGTCCGATGCCCTCGATGGATGCGAGTCCCCAGATATCCACGGGAAATTTCTTCTTCAGCGACTGGTAGCTTTTCACCGTTCCGGTGCGGTAGTACTCATCGATCTTTTCTGCGATGGCCTGGCCAATACCGGGTAGTTTCTTTAGCTCCTTCACACCGCCCTTCTTCCACGTTTCTTTGATTTCCGTACCCATCGCGACCAGCGCTTCAGATGCGAGTTCGTACGCTCGCGGTTTAAACGGACTGTCCTGCATAGCCTCGTAGTAACCGATTTCGAACAGAATCTTTGCAAGCTCGGAGTGGGTATGGGTACTTCGTTTCATCTGTGGGTAGTGTATCAGACCATTGACAGTTCATACGATGATTGGATGTTCACGAGGCACTTTTCGGGAGGTTGCTGTGTTCAATGAGCAAGGATACGGATTCAACATCGATGAGCTGTGCCGAGGATCGGGGAGGCGAATGGAGTCTCTGGCGAACACCCTTCAAGCGTCTGGGTTGGCAAGAAGCGCTACAGATCCTCCAAGTCACGCTCGAGACCTGTGTGTCCCAAGAGATTGC
Source organism: Candidatus Uhrbacteria bacterium (assembly GCA_014728655.1). Classification (GTDB taxonomy): domain Bacteria; phylum Patescibacteriota; class Patescibacteriia; order 2-12-FULL-60-25; family 2-12-FULL-60-25; genus 2-12-FULL-60-25. The sequence continues at coordinate 5,855 of WJLE01000139.1, read as the reverse complement.
CTGGTACCGCGCACGCGCGAATTCCTTGCAGATGATTCTGAACTTGATCGCTCCGGAGCGTTAATCCTACCGTTCCCACAATGTTTCATGACGAGTTGATCCAAACGGTAAACTCGTTTTTTTGATTGTTCCCGCGCATCCTTTATAATTTCCAAAAGGTCTTATGCCTGCAAAACAAAGGGCAACATCAAAACGAACGTTACGTCAGCAATCATCCTGGATCCAGCGGTTCCTGGCACCGTTGCGATCTCCGTTGGTGCAAAAGCATCGTCGTGGGGGTCATCGGATGATCCTTCGTGAACGGCAGTTTGCAGCGGTTCGGATCCATCCGTATATCCGGACCATGTTCCTGTCCCTGCTCGCCGGTACGATCAGTGTGGGGATTTCCGCGTTGCATTTTGTACAGGTCGATGCGGCAATGCAGCCGCAATTGGAAGCGGCATCGGTTCCAATGAGGGATGCCGCTTCCATGATCGATACGCCCTTTGTCGTGCCACTAGAGGGCACGGATCGTGCCGTCATTAAAGTTCCTCCCAAGGAGTATCTGAAAATTCGAACGGAGGAGTTGGGTTATGATCACGCACTGCTGTATCGTATTGCTTCGTGCGAAAGTGGATGGCGGATGGTGAAGAATCGGCGTTCTACGGCCTATGGTTATTTTCAGATCATCGACGGGACAGAGCGCATGACACCGCAATACAAAAGTGGCCGGCGGAAAACGGATCCCTATACAAATATTGAGATGGCGCTTTACCTATATGGCAAACAAGGGACGATTCCTTGGCTTGCAAGTCGTCATTGTTGGTCGCGTTAAAAAAGACTTCCGAACGGAAGTCTTTAGGTTCTGGGTAAACGCATGTCTCCAGGGAAGGTACAGATGACGGGATGAACCTCCCTAGCGATGCGATACGCTTCGTGTGGTTGACGAAGCGCGATTGCGAGTATGTTGAGACCATCAGGAATCTGATTCATCGCACCGGATTGTGATGCGGCTCTTAGCAGCGGTTCTGCACCTTTTTGTAATGCGAGTAGTGGGTGGATCGCTTTTGTGGGATCCGAAGCTTTAGCCACCGCTCCAAGCGGGATCGTCATGCTCATAACAGAAGGGATCAGGTGATGATTTGCCGGGTCTTCGAGGATCCATCGGCAGAAGTTGTAGAACGCGTTCTGATGCGGTGTGGCCATTTACCTCCGAGCGGGAAAGAGCTCTCCTAATTTGGACAAGGTCCGTCGTTTTGTCAAATGAAAACCGACCTTTAGGACAGGTCGGTTTTAGTCTGTTCCGGAGCGCCGTGTAGGCGCGCAGTAATGTACGGCAATGAACTCCTGCACTCCGTCAATCAGAGAGCGGATGCTGAACGGCTTCCGCATGAACTCCACGTTCCATAGTTTAAACATCCGAGCGCGTAGCTCTGCGGCATGCGTGCTGCCACTGGCCAAGACCAACTGGTAGTCTTTGTACTCGAAGATGCGGATCATCAGATCCTCGGCTGCGGACGCATCCCGATCGAAATCGATGATGATGAGGGCAACGTCCAAGTGCCTCTGAAGGGCACGGAAACTGAGAAAGGCCTCATCGTTTGATGCGTAGCTGGCAACGTTGTACCTCGTGCCGAGGATGCTCGAAGCCATGGAGCGGATCGTGGGATCCGACTCAACCAGAAGGATGGTGTGTTGGGGAATGTTGGATTGGGACAATGTACGTGCCCTTCTAAGGGACGATATTCCGATATACCGTTTGAAGCAAATGTTGTCAATGAAAAGCACCCTTTGCCTGTAAGCATTGGGTGCTAGAACCAGCCGGATGGCCGAGGTTGGGGTCGCTGTTGAAGCTGTGCGTGCAGTTGTGAAGCGAGTTCGAGAATGTCGGATCTGTAGTAGATGGCGAGTTCAATCTTTTTTAGTTGATCAGGAAGGTATTTGCTTGCCGTCGTTTTTCGACATGCTTCAAAGAAGCGGTGAGCAAGCTGCTGGAGCTCCAGCAGCAAACGCGTTTGTTCCACTTCACAGCTCTCGTGTGCAAGTTCACCTAGAGCCAGGATAAAGTCGAACCAAGCGCTCTGAAGGCCCGTACAGTCATTGTCCGGGTCTGCGATGTATGCATGAAAGGTCCGAAGGCTGTTTAGGATTTCCACCGATTTACTACTATCCCTTTACTTCATTTTTCCGGATCTGTCAATAGATACGACGCTTTCGTTGCACGATCCATGATGAATCGCTTATCGATCAATTAGTGCTCCTTTTGAAACGTCAGCATGGCATCACACATCAGATGCTGTTTAGCGGACGTCGTATTCTAAAGGATGGGAAGATGTACGTCGGAATTTTACGGAAAACGTAGGTGGTTCGCGAGTAAGCTACGGAAACCCGTGATTAACGGAAGTAAGCCGGCGTGAAGCTCATGCATTTTTACCGGTAGGCCCATGAGGGGATTGTTTGTGCGTTGAACCGAACGCGTATCAGAAGGAATCGGATCTGAACGTCTGGGTCGATTCGAGCTTGGCCTATGCCGTGCAGTTTAAGAAGCGGGAGGGTTCATCCGATACATACGCACATCATTTTCTTCCCGTTCCGGCTGCCAGTTCGGGAACTGAAAATGGTTTGAGATCACGCGCGCTCCGGGCTTTAGCTCCTTGCGCAGTTTGCGCTCGAGTTTGTTCATGATGTACGTGATGCCATAGAGGAGGATCACATCGTATTCAGAGAAATCAATATGAAAGAAATTCTTACGTTGCACGGAGATCCGTTCTTGGAGTCCGAGCGCGTTCGCTTTCCGTAGGCTTCGTTTCACCAGGATCGGGTTCATCTCAAGCCCTTCCACGTCTAATCCTTCTTGCGCAACAGCAAAGAGCACGGTGCCGTCCCCGGAACCCAGATCCACGATCCGTTCCCCGGGTGTCGCCTTTGCCAATGCGAGCATCGTTCGGATCTGTGCTTCCTTGCTTGGAACGAACACGGCGCCGAACAGGGTGGGCCATAGGAAGATGCATTGCAGCGCAATCAGGTATAGCAGTACGCCGAGCGTCAGGATTACCAGTCCCAGCAAGAGGTAGTTCAACAGCATGCCATCCATTGTAGCCGTTTTTGCCAATGTTTCCCAAACAAAAAAGATTCGGTTGGATGGGGAGTTTCTTCGTGGAGCGAGTAGCATCGCTCAATCGTGCTTCGCTCGATTTGCGGGGTAGGCGGTAATCTTGGAGTCCCTCCAATCACAAACTCCATCATCAAACACCCGCCGACATTGCGGTCGACGGGGTGCTTGATGGAGCGGGTAACGGGAGTCGAACCCGTATCTCGTCCTTGGCAAGGACGCATAATAGCCGCTATACGATACCCGCCTACTCCGCCATCGGCGGATTCGGCGGGCAGACTCACTTTGATAAGCAAGACTGTCCGCTCTTAAATTGTGGGAAGATCCTACCAACCCCTGTACAGAATTGCAAGGGTTGAACGTAAAAACAAAAAGGCCTGACATCGCATGTTCGATGCAGGCCGGTTAATCAGGATCCGGAAAGTGCTTGATGTTCATGGCGGTCAGAACGCGCCACCAGCTGATGTTTGCATCCTCGCAGGCGATCTGCGCCGCTTGGCTGTTCTGGTTGCAACGAACGCACATCCAGACCGTTTTGAGCAGTCGTTTCTGGTCGTGCGTCAGACCCACGAGCATGAGCATTTCCCGCGGAGGGCGAGTTGTTCGCTCCAGGTACTCGACGATCGCCCCGATCCCCATGAAGGCGCCCCTAATTGCTGACATTTTATCTCCTTCCGATCGTGAAGGACAGTGTGCAACAGAACGGAGTTCTTTGCAACTAGCCAGCTGCTGCGGTGCTTTCGGCTTTTTTCATCAATCGTTTTATCTTGCGTTTGCGCAGCAATTCCTGCAAGCGCTTCCCGAATCCGGTGACGGCAACCGCACCTCCGGCAGCGGCGAATGGCACCCAGTCCGGGAAGTGCTTCTTTGGTGCCGTCACTCCCGCCACCGTATCTGTGGCGTGCGTGATGATTTCGATCTCCTCGGCGGTTCTCGGAACGACGGTTACAGCGTCCTTACGTGGATCCAGGAGACCTGTGATGCGGACGGTATCCCCCTTGCTGATCCGTTGTGTGCGGAATCCGACTTCGTACGGAACCAGGATGTCGACCTCGATGCCATCATCCGTTTCGATCGTGAACGATTTGGATTTGACGTCTGTCGCCAGTCCTTCAATGTTCACCAGACTCCAAGCATCTTCCAGTGCCGGCGCGAGGAGGTCGACGATTCGCGGAGTTGGCGGTGTCGATGAGGTTGCGCTCATCCAGATATCCGTCTTTTTCATCCGGAGTTCCGGACCTTTGTAGGTGCTTTTCAGTGTGCCCTGGATCAGCACCGTGGAGTGGAGCGGAGGGATGTGCAGATGGGATGGCAGGTAGACCAGCATGCCCTTTCCGCTTTCATGCTGGAGGACAAAGTAATGACCGGAGCCCAGCAGTCCCTGCTGGGAGCCGACCGTTCCAACGACGCGGACGCGTACTTCATGCAGTTCGGAGTCAAACATAGATTCAAATGGATAGATCATTAGTTCTTCAGTCGTGTCGGTGTTTTTGTTTGTTTGACCGGCGATTCGGACGGAGGCTGACGGCTGTTGGTTTGCGGCAAGCGCCGCATTGAACACTTCGTTGATCTGATCCGAAACATTCGGCAGAGGGTTGGTCACGGACAGTTCTTTCTTGGCGGACGTCTCTTCCCGCTCCACGACCGGTTCAGCGATCTCCGCAGTAGGTTCCGGAGCCGTTTGAACCATCGTCTTCACCATCTCTTCTGTTGTCGGTGCCGGAACCACGGGCACGGGGAAGAGGTTGGATGCGCCCGGCGTCATGGTTACAGATCGCTTCCAGGTTCCATCCACCGCATCCCTGGCCCAGGATTCCCCTTTGAACATTTTCGGGATTTCCGTCTGATCGATGGTGATGCCTGTTGTTTCGCGCAGGCTTAGATCATCTCCACCGTTATTCAGTTTGGCGCTGGCCAGTGCGATGATGAGGTAGTGTGCTGTGGTAATACCGGTGCCGCTTTGAATGGTCATGATCTTTCCGGATGCATCCCATAGCTCCAGATCTCGATCCGTTTGCATTGCGGTATCTTCCGCGATGTAGATCTCCACCCACTCCGGTCCGGAGAGGGGGTTCGATACGGCTTCATTCAATCGATACGTCAGGGGATCGGTCATTGTGACTGCTTCTATTGATGGGGTTGAAACGCGTTCTGATGCTACGGGGGTTTCCATTTCTCGCTGGGTATTCGCGTTCTCCGGTGGCGATGCATCCATCGTCCCCGGGTCATCCGTCACGTATTCCGTTAATATTTCGATGGCCTCGGGCACGGGTTGGGTGGATGTAGCTACCTGTTCTTCGACGACTTCCTCGGTAGAGCTGGTTGTGACATCGATCACGATGACGTGATGGGTGGATGTGGCAACGATGGGTTCCGGATCCTCGATGACGGGTTCGTCGGGTGTTGTTGATGTTGATGCTTGGATCGGATCTGGATCTTCGATGACGGGAATTCGGCACAGATCACAGAATCCCGGCGTTCCCAGATCCGGGATCGGTTTTTTGAACCCAGCGGACGTCGTGGCATGGATCCAGCTTTCCGGTTGATCCGGTAGCTCCACGCGTGTTCGGATCATGGAGGTTCTGGTCGCACTTGCGCCGGCGAAGGGCGCGCCGCCGTCTCCGCTTTGATCTACGAGCTGTCCGTCCGCATCCCAAAGCTCAATGAGCAAGGAGCTGTTGGAAAGACTGATGGTAGAGGTTGCGAGTGATATCGGCCCTGCAAGCGCAGCATGCTCATGATCCGTTTCGTAGTTTGCGATCAG
>WJLE01000138.1 GCA_014728655.1 Candidatus Uhrbacteria bacterium | reverse complement strand
GCACATACTCCGTTAAGGGCTCATGGACCTTCCTCCGGCCTTCTGCGACTCCATCGCGAAATGCCGTTTACGCTCATTCCGATTCAGGCAGCGGATGAAACGCCCCGCTCACTCCCTGAGACCTCCCTGTGAGGTCTCTTTGCTTTACGGATATCTCCCTAGCGGATAGGATCAAACCACTATGGCAAAAGGTCTCTTTATCGCAATCGACGGGACCGACGGGTCCGGAAAAACCGTACAATCCACCCGACTGGTGGAGCGTCTAAGGGACATGGGAAAGCAGGTGGAAATCCTAAGCTTCCCGCGCTATGGTAACCCCTCAGCGTCCTTTATCGAAAAATATCTCCAAGGCCATTACGGTTCTGCTGAACAGGTGGGCCCGAAACGCGCCTCCCTGCTTTACGCCGTTGATCGGTACGATGATGCCGACCGCATCCAAGCAATGCTGGATCAAGGCACTATCCTGGTGACGAATCGATATGTCAGCGCAAACAAAGGTCACCAGATGGGAAAAATCAAAGATCCGGTTGAGCAACGGGCATTTCTGGACTGGCTTAACGAGCTGGAGTACGGCATCTTCCAAATTCCCAAGCCCGATTTAACCCTCCTGCTGCATGTTCCCGCAGAAATCGGTAAGCGACTAGCCGAGGCACGGGACGGAGAGGCCTCCAAAAAGGATATTCATCAAGCCGATCTACAGCACCTGAAGGACGCGGAGGCCGCCTACCTCCGTTTACCCGAAATCGACACCGTAGAACGATGGGAACGCATCGCATGCGTGGAACAGGACCGTCTGCTATCCATTGACCAGATCCACGAGCGTATCTGGAGCAAAGTCGGGCCACTACTCTCATAAACTTAACGCCCCATGAGGGGCGTTTTGCTAAAAAATCGCCGTCTACCTATAATGGGATTATATGCAAAAAATTATTGGCGCAGGTCAGCTGATCACCGATACCTGGCATGCGTTTACCAAAACCTGGGACGTTACCGTCCGCTACTCCGCCTGGTTCGCACTTGTCGCGATCCTCACCACCCTCCCGATCCTCCTTCCGGAGAACATGGCGCCATTTGGTTTCATCGCCTACCTTGCCGGAATCGTACTGGCGATCTGGGCATCGATCAACCTGTACCTGGTTGTCTTTGCCCTGGAGCGCAAAGAGAAGGTGACGGACAATACCACCAAGGATGTTTGGACGTATGCTGTTCCACTCATCCTGACCGGATTACTGGTCGGACTCGCAACACTCGGAGGATTCATCCTGCTGATCCTGCCGGGGATCTACCTGGCCATCCGCTTGGGATTCGCCCAGCTTGCCGTCATCGATAAAAAAATGCAGCCGACTCAGGCATTCAAGAATTCCTGGGAACTGACCAAAGGACGATTCTGGCCCGTACTGGGACGTCAGCTTGCCGCTGGCCTCGTGTATGGGATCCTCTTTCTGGTCGTGATTATGGTTGCCACACTCATCGTAAACGCTCTAGCGGGCATAGACGGACCGGGTGTCAATCGCATGGGAACGGTCAACCTCGCGGCAGCCGGTGCGGACACGGTCATTCACGGACTTGCGCAAGCCGCCTTCATGCCGCTGTTCTACTTCCTGCAGATTAAGCTCTACAACAGCCTTAAGGCGACAAAATAGCACCGATGCGTAAACCCTGATCAACCCCGTCTCGGATTCCGCGGCGGGGTTGATTGAACCCTCACCCTACGATAACCTTCGTGCCATGAACTATTCCCCTGTGATTGGGCTAGAAATCCATGTCCAGCTGAAGACGGCATCCAAGTTATTCTGTAGCTGCGCCAACGTCAACGAGGGCGAAGCTGAGCCAAATACGGCGATCTGCTCCGTCTGCACGGGTCAGCCGGGATCCCTTCCCGCCCTGAACGCACGTGCCCTGGAACTCGCGATGCTCGCCGGACATGCGATGAGCTGTGAAATTCCGGATACGGCAAAGTTCGACCGGAAGAACTACTTCTACCCGGACCTGCCTAAGGGGTACCAGATTAGCCAGTTTGATCTCCCTGTCTGTGGCATGGGTCACCTGGATGTTCATGTGGAAGACGACAAAGCGCCTCGCAAGAACATGCGGATTGGGATCACACGCGCGCACCTGGAAGAGGATGCCGCAAAGAATCAACATGCCCCCGATGGGACGTCGACCCTGGTGGACTACAACCGCGGTGGGACTCCCCTGCTGGAAATCGTGACGGAGCCGGACTTCCGACACCCGGCAGAAGCAAAAGCATTCCTGCATGAGCTCCGGGCGCTGATGCGAACGATCGGAGTGAGCGACGCGGACATGGAAAAGGGTCAGATG
>WJLE01000137.1 GCA_014728655.1 Candidatus Uhrbacteria bacterium | reverse complement strand
CATCAAGACGTGTGCAAACAGCCCGTCGTCCTGTCGATATGACGAAGAGATCCTTGGTGCCCTCGGAACCAATCATGAGGTGTATGTCCGGGTGGAAAGTCAGGGCTATCATTGGTACAAGAGCCAGACCTACACGATCCGCATTGAATCTAATGATGCGCCCATCGTGACCGTGCTCACCGGAAAGGACGAAATCCTGCCAACAGAAACGATGGAGATCAGCGCTCAGGCCAGCGATGACGATGGCATTGCCTTTGTGGAGATCTACCAAGACGGATCGCTCCTGAAGCACTGCAACGGCCCTGCGCCCTGTATCGTGACCGTTGGTCCGTACGACCTTCCGGACGGATCCGTCGTGACGTTCGACGTCACCGCGGAAGACCTACAGGGACTGCAAACGGATGCAACCGCTGCAGGAACATTGACCGTCCGACATCTGTAATCCGTTGACGAGTCCGTACGGGATCGGCATCATAGGACTACTTATTCACTCCTAACGAATCATTCATTTATTCACGCACTATGAAAGCTCGACTCATTTCATTGGTGACTGCACTGGCAACCTTCGCCGCATCCATGATGCCGATGGCCGCCGCAGCACTCGACACCGAGGCCATCAGCCCGGGCGATCTCGTGAAGTGCGCGTCCACGTCCGCCGTATACTACTTCGGTCCGGACGGTCGCCGTTACGTCTTCCCGAACGAGAAGACCTACTTCACCTGGTACGACAATTTCGACACCGTAAAGACCATCAGTGACGGTCGCTGCTCCACCCTTCCGCTGGGCCGCAGCAACGTCACCTACAAGCCGGGTGTTAAGATGGTAAAGATCACGACCGATCCACGCACCTACGCTGTGGAACGCGGCGGGATCCTCCGTCACGTCACCAGCCAGGAGCTGGCCGAAACGCTCTATGGCATCAACTGGAAGGACACCATTGACGATGTCCCGGACGCTTTCTTCTCGAACTATCAGGTCGGGACGGCAATCGAGAACTCCCAGCAGTACGTTCCTGCCGACGTCCAGACGGCAACGGCAACGATTCTCGAGGACAAGTCGTTTGACGACACCATCGCCACCGTCTCCATCGGAACCAAGGACAATGGCTTCGTCCCACTGACCATGACGGTCAAGAAGAACACGAAGGTGACCTGGGTGAACCGCGATATCACGGACCACTCCGTGGTAAGCGCAAACTTCGATTCCGGTCTTATTGCGCCAAATGAGGACTATAGCTACACCTTCCGAGATACGGGCAGCTTCAGCTATTCCGATCCGATCTTCCCGAGCATGACGGGAGTGATCAACGTTGTGGAATAAACGACCATCGCTCAACGATTCAACAAAGCCTGTCGCACGATGCGATGGGCTTTTTGGTTTGGGCTCGTCCTCTGTGATCCATTGCGACCGTAAAGACGATTATCGACAGACAACAGACCCGCCGACTGGGGCGAGACCTAGACCGTGTTACGATACCCTCACCTCACACGTATCAAACAATAGGGTGCATCCTCTGACGTCCCCTGCTACAATGACATTCATATGAAATCGAGGGGATTAACCGTCAAAGAATTGCGCCTAAAGGCGAACGAAATTCGTCAGGACATCATCGAGATGCTCCTTAGCGCCGGCAGTGGACATAGCGCCGGTCCGCTAGGTATGGCGGATGTTTTTACAGCACTCTATTTTGAAATCGCAAACTTTACACCTGAGAACAGAAAAGATCCGGGCCGTGATCGAATTGTGCTTTCGAACGCACATATCTGTCCGTTGTTGTATGCCGTCCTAGCCAATCGTGGATACTTTCGCCGTCAGGAGTTGCTTAACCTGCGCAAGCTCGGCTCCCCGCTTCAGGGACATTCGAATAATCACTCCTGGCCACGTGTACCGATCGAGACCTGCGGAGGACCATTGGGTCAGGGACTATCCCAAGCCGTTGGATTTGCGCTGGCATCAAGAATGAACGAGCAGCGGAACCGTGCCAATCAAAAAACGGATAAAGAACTACCAACCTGGCACACCTGGGCCATGTTGAGCGATGGAGAACTGAACGAAGGCCAATCCTGGGAGGCGATCATGCTTGCCGGCAAGCATGATCTAAGAGAAGTCACGGCGTTCGTGGACCGGAACAACATCCAGATTGATGGATTCACCGAAGACGTCATGCCCCTGGAGCCTTTAGCACAGAAATTCCAGGCCTTTAACTGGAGCGTCATCGAAGTGGACGGTCATAACATGAAGGAGATCATCAACGCTGCGAATAAAGCCAAAGCGATCTACGAAAATCCTACGGTGATCCTCTGTCACACCATTCCGGGAAAAGGCGTAGACTTCATGGAATGGAAGTATGAATGGCACGGGAAGCCTCCTAAGGAAGAGGAAGCCGCCGAGGCGCTAAAAGAACTTCGCAATTTCCGAGGTCATCTAAAGAGTGAACATGAATAAACGATCCAAACCTATGAAGTCATTTCCAAAATGGCTGGCCGTCCTCATCGTGGTGGTGGGCGGGCTCCTGGCCATTGCACTCGTTGTAAAAATCCAATCTCAGTTTGGAGTGAAACGTCTTTCTATCACAACTCAACGCGCGGCAATGGACGATGGCTATGTCGCCGGAGTACCCGGGGAACGCATCTGGAATTCGAAGGGCGAGGTCGCCATGGACGAAGAAGCGGTTTATGCCGAACCCAAAATCGCCCCCTCCCCAATCCCGCCGATTGGCGGCAGTGCCGCTCAGGACTTAGACGGGAATGAGATCACGCCTCGTATCATCCGCACCGGAAGTGTTGACCTTCGTGTAGAGGACGCTCCGGATGCAATGGCACGCATTCAGAACACCGTTTCGGCCCATAATGGATTTGTAGAATCCTCCCGCATCAGTGACTCCGGAGAAGGGGCGCGCACCGGCATGCTGACGCTTCGGATTCCCGTAGACCGCTTTCATGACACGGTTTCCGCCATCAAAGAGCTGGCCATCCT
>WJLE01000136.1 GCA_014728655.1 Candidatus Uhrbacteria bacterium | reverse complement strand
TGTTTCCTGCCTGGGTACAGAACGGTTATGTCCTGACCGTGATGACCTCCTTGGTGGTTTGGGTGACTGCGCTTGTGGTGGGATCCATTTCTCGTCTCGATCGTGTATTATTCCTACATAAGCTGAAACGGCTTTGGGCGCCAGCGACATGAGTAGATATCGACGACAGGAACGAACGGAACCGGCACGATGGCATCGTGTGGGGTTTGGTACCGCCGCTATCCTCGTTGCACTGTCTGTCTATCTACCGTTCTCGCCGATTCGAGCCTATGCGAGTACGGCGAAGGATTATGTGGAGCAAGCCATTGGCAGCAAGGGGTGGCAGCCGAATGCGCGCGCGTTTTTGTTTCACGTTCCGTTCCATCGGCAGGAGCATGCATTGAGCTGTGAAGTCGCTTCGTTGCGAACGGCGCTTCTGGGAGTTGGTGTGGATGTTCCGGAGTGGGAGCTATGGCTGGGACTTCCAAAGGATTACACCTCCAAGCGATACACGGATAAGGGAATCGTCTGGGGCGATCCGAGCAAGGGGTTCGTTGGAAACGTGGACGGGCGTATGCCATCCACGGGGTATGGGGTCTTCATTGAGCCGCTCACCGTTTTGGCAAATGACTATACCAGTACCACACGGATTCGCGTGGACGATCCGAAGGCGATCGATACAGCGCTTAGCAAGGGACATCCCGTGATTACCTGGAGCGCACTTGGGGACTATCCGAGCATCCGTGAGTGGAAAACGCCGGAAGGAAAGCAGATTCAGGCTCCGATCTACGAGCATACCATTGTTATTGTTGGCTACCGCGGGTCTGCGGATTGGATTGAGGGGCTCTATGTGATTGATCCACTGAACTCCATTCGTTACGAGACCTGGAAAGAGTTCCAGATGCGTACGGCCTACTTCGATCACGTTGGACTGGAGATCAGGAGTAAGGAGCGGGGATGAAGGATAAGGTGACTGACTCAACACCTTTATTGGCATGTCATGCGTTGGCCATGCTTACCTGGTGGTGATCCTTTATAGATACCTGAGATCATGAAAGGTGTACGATGCAGTATCGGGAAGTGTTCAGGGCTAAGTTGTTCGAACGTGGCTTGGGGCCACGCTTGGCCAAGATTTCATTTGTGAGGGTGTGCATGAGGTTGTCCTTGCACTTGTCGGAATCGATGACCACGGTAACGTCTAGGCCCCGTCTATCGCATTGAGCCAATCGAGATCTAAACAGGGGGAATCTTCCTTTCATTGCCGATGACTTCGTCTCGGCTTTTTTGGTCTATACCGTCGTGTGTTGCATGGAGGTGTACCACCACCCCTCAGCCATTACGAACCAACATACAACCTTTCAGCCCATTTTTATTGCGTTATCTGCTCTCGACAAGCCGTCGATTCCACGCTAAGATGGCGCGTACCATCTTGTTCTAATCACGGAATTCATGAGTGCACTATTTCGACGCAAGCCAACACAGGCGGAGGGGGCGGACGGTGGTAGCAAAACGACCGGGAATGCGGTTTTGAGTTTTATTTTTGAGCTCATTCAGGTCGCTGCCGTCTCTTTGGCGATCATCATCCCGGTCCGGTATTTCTTGATTCAACCTTTCTATGTGAAGGGTGCGTCCATGGAGCCGAGTTTCTTTGATCACGAGTATCTCATTATTGATGAATTGTCCTATCGATTCAATGATCCGGAGCGTGGCGATATTGTGGTATTCCGTTATCCACCGGATCCCAAGCAGTATTTCATCAAGCGCGTTGTCGGTCTTCCCGGTGAAACCGTGGAGGTCAACGACGATGGGGTAAAGGTCTATAACGACGAACATCCGAATGGGTGGATGTTGGATGAATCCTTTTATCTGGGCGAGGAGTATGAGACCTCTCCAACGCGACGAACGTTGACGCTGAAGAGCGGTGAATATTTTGTATTGGGAGACAATCGGGCCTCCAGTCTGGATTCACGGTTCTTTGGCGCGATCAAGCGTTCCGATGTGGTTGGAAAGGTCTGGCTTCGTGGATGGCCGTTTGATCGATGGAAGGTATTTGACCGACCCGAATACGCACTCGATGCATCCTAATTTCGGTCACCCCGTGGTCGAGTCGTCAGGTGTTCTGCCACGACTCTCGATCCTCTGATGACCTGACGACCTGATCACTTATCTATTCTGAATTATGACGACGAAGAAGAAGGCGACAACGCCAAAAAAAGCTGAGACCACGGCCGCACCGAAGCGAAAGCAAAGCCCGCCGCAACTCGTCCGCGGGATGCGCGATATTCTGAATCCCGAATGGCCCTATCGGGACAAGATGTTCGCGGAAGCGAAGCAGCTGGCGGAGGACTACGGTTATGAGCGCATCGAAACGCCGGTCCTCGAAGAAACGAACCTGTTTATCCGTGGAATTGGAAAGATTACGGACATCGTGGAGAAAGAGATGTACTCGTTTGAGACCGCAGGTGGTGACAAGGTAACCATGCGACCGGAAGGTACGGCATCCGTGGCACGCGCCTATCTCCATCACGGCATGTTGAACCGTCCGCAACCGGTAAAGATGTGGTATTGGAGCTACATGTATCGCCACGACCGTCCGCAACATGGACGCTACCGACAGCATACCCAGTTCGGATGCGAATGTATCGGAGATGACGCAGCGATCCTGGATGCACAGCAGGTTTTTCTTGCCTGGAAGTGTATCGATGCCATGGGCGTGGAAGCGACCGTGCATATTAACTCCATCGGAACGCCGGAGAGTCGCGCGAACTACCGCG
>WJLE01000135.1 GCA_014728655.1 Candidatus Uhrbacteria bacterium | reverse complement strand
AGGTGCCTTTTTTCTGATAGAGGCTGAACGCCTTTTGATAATCTTTTGTTGATGCCATTATAAAATCCCAGGTACAGGCATAGTTATCCCATGCCACGCCAATGCCAGCGCCATAACCGTGTCGTCATGCAAGTTATCTGGTGCGCTGTACGTGCTGCGGCCTGTCACGCTGTTGACCTTGCGCTCATATGCTTCAAGCTCGGACACCAGTACAGGGTCATCGAATATGCTGATTTCACCACGCTCAAAAGCCAGCACGAGCGACTCAATGAGCGGCGGCTTGCTGGTCGCGGTGGTTGTGAAGCTTGCTACTGGCAGGCCTTCAATTTGCAAAGCCTCAAAATTAGGGCTACCAATACTGTTTATCTCGCACACAATCCTTGATAAATCCCACTTCTGGTGCATTGCTGAAATTCTTTTGCGTTGAAGTGACCAACCTATCTCGTTGAACCTGTCTATATCTACCATTCTGCCAGTATGTCGGTCAAGGACTACAATTGCGGTAAAATCATCTACTTGCCCCCAGTCCACGCCAGCGATGAACTCGCCACGATATGGCTGGACTGGCTCAGCAGTTGCACACTCAGCCACACGGCGAAACACCGCGCCCTCACCTTCAAGGAATTCAGCAAGGAATTCCTGTCGGAAAACCCTATCTGGCATTTCGGCACGCGCGGCGTCAATCTCAGATGGCGCAATATGAGGATTAGAATAACTGTCATAATTCCATGATTGCCAATCCTCATACAGCGGATCAATACCTGTTCTGTACCAATCCCAAAAATGATTACGACCAGCAGGCGTGCTCAAAAACAAAGACCAACCACCAAAATCTGCGAGTAACGGGCGCAATACAAAAGCCCAAACCTCGCTACCATTACGAATTCGAGCAGCCTCATCAACGACCACACCAGCATATTTCCTGCCGCGCGGCCCGTCAGGATCATGCAGTGACCAGCACTCTATAACCCCGCCCGTTAACGTTTCAATCCGATGCTCGCTTTCGCTATGGACTTTCGTCACTGAACGCAATGTTCTGCGCATTTCGCGCCAGACCTCTTTCAGCATCTTATAAGTAGGCGCAAAATAGGCGTAAGGCTTGCTAGTTTTTACTGATGCACCAGCCAATGTGCGAATGGCTAACGTCGTCTTGCCCCAACGCCGTCCACAGGCCAGCACTTTATACCGTGCTGAGCTATCAATTATTTCGCGCTGGCCTGCATGAAGTGCTGGCACCTTGACATCAATCACTGTCATCGGCTGGCACCTCTACAATGCGGATAGTAACCTCGCCAGTATGCTCAGTCTTTTCAGTCAGCAAGCCATGAATTTTTGCCAGCGTGACAAGCGCGGTCTGTGAATTGTGTAGATCAACCTCGACGATATTGCCGTCCTTAATCCGAAAGTTGCGGATTAAATGCAGCTTGTCCGCTGCCTTTTCCATGTTCACCCGCGCAAAGCCAGTGCCGGGAATGATTTCAAGGAAGTCTCCGAGGCTTGCTCTGGCCTGCTCTGAAAGGCGTTCAAGCACTTCGTCTGTTTGCATTATCGTAGGCTTAATTCGCTCTTCGATATAGGCTTTAATGTTATCTTTTGTCAGGTTTCGTGACCCTACCATGCGCAACGTGCCATAACTACCCTTGTACCCCGCAGCACGCGCCGCTTCGGTCGCGTTCAGGGTTTGCAGATAGTGCTCGGCAAAAAGCCGTTGCTTGTCGGTCAGGTCGCGTTCAGTCAACTTTCATGAACCTCACGTTAAAACTTGCTCTCCAGTCACCTTCTGGAGTGTCAATAATCAGCACATCTCCAAAAGTGAAAACGTCGTCACCAGGGCGATAGGTGACGCTCATACTTTTGGGCTGGCCGGCAACTCCTTCAACGGATAGACTTCATTGTTAAACTGTGTATAGCGCTGCTTATCATGGTCAAACCACTTGCCGTTCATGCTTGGCACGCTATCCACGCCATATTGATGGTCACCAATGCCGACATCATAGGACTCAAACATAAAGCCCCAGGCGGCGCAACCCTGCGCATTTCGCTTAGTAATCCAGCGCTCCATAAATTTCTGATTGGCAAACGAGCGCCAGTCTGGGAATTTGAAGCTTGAAGCACCATACTCGCCAACCATATAAACCATTGGATGATTGGCTTGTCGGGCGGCCAGCATATCGCTGTGGCATTGGTCTTCTTTTGGCCACTTGGCAAAGCGGTCTGTTACATCTTCGCTATACATGTGGCCAGTCAGAATGTCCACATTGGGCAGCGCGTTCAGTAGTTCAATCTTCTTTTCAAGACTTGCGCCAGGCCAGAGGTGTTGCAAGTTGATGCATCCCATCGCCACCGGCAATCCTGGCGCGATACTTTTCACCTTCGCGCTGAATTCCTTCAGGAAGTCAAAATAAGCCTGTGGGTCGCCAGTGCTGCCAGCCGTCGTGTAAACCGAACTTGGCTCATTGGCATCTTCAACCAGCAACAGTGCTGGGTGTTCACCCAATGCGTTCAAAAACTTTTCAACAAAGGGCATGTAATGCTGGCGATAGTGTTTGCCAGCGTAGTAATCATTGGTCAGGTGTCCAAGCGGGCCGCTATGCCACTGCTCATTCTCTTTCAGGTGGAATAGATGCTCGCCAATAGAGTCAGTCAGCACAACCCACAATTTCATGCCAGCCGCCTGCGCCTGATCCAGCAGTGACTTTGCACGAGCAATCGTGTCGTCAATGCCAACATCCTTGTGTGGCAGGTAGCAGCGGATTGCACGTACACCAATATTTTTAAGTAGGTTCAAGTATTCACCGCGCCGCGCTGGCTTGGTGTATTGCATTGCCTCCCAGTGAAACCATGAGCGAATATTCACCACGCCTATAGGTCGTGCAGTGCCAGTGTTGTCCCAATCAATGAGGCTATACTTGCCATAGCTGTCTTGCGCAGAAAAGAACTTCACTTCACTATTGGGCTGTGGGCCAGGGTCAGGGTCTGGCGTTGGTATATCTTCAACCAGCTTCAAATAGACCGCGCCACCGGAGCTTGACGAGCGCTCGGCACACCATGCACCCTCATAAGATGGCACCTTTTCAAATTCTGCAATCTGGCGCCACAGCCAACCATTCTTGTCTGGCTGTTCGTCAGTGTAGAAAACAGCCTCCTGGCCAGCAAATAGGTCGCCAATATCATTGCCTCCTGGTTCGCTACGCACATTCAGCCCACTGGCCAGCACGCGGTACTTGGCACGCGGGCGCGGTTGCGGGTCAGGGTCAGGGGTATCGCTGGCGATAAGTTCAATCTTGCTGTAGTCATCAAGGTTGAAGGTTTCGACAACCGAGCCATCGTCATTGGTGATTTGCAGTGTCCAGGTCTTAGCCAATGCTAGCTACTCCCACAATCCTTAGTGCAATCAATAACGCAAGCAATGCCAACCCATGCCAGTCTGATTTTGTATCAGGCCACAACAGATTAAATGGAGGGGGATGGCCAGCGTGTGAGTATTTCATGTTGGCGTCAGACCATGCCGGATTAGCAGGGAACTCGCCAGCATGTGAGTATTTCAGGCTGGCATATATTTCACTGTGCTTGCTTTGGTTTTTTGCCATAGTGATAATCCTCACGCTTGCATTGCCATGTGCCAACTTTCGCATGATAGGGTGAGGGCACGTCAATGCGTAAGCGTCTGATGCACAAGTAGTTTTCGCACACTTGTGCTATTTAGAGATTATCATATTGT
>WJLE01000134.1 GCA_014728655.1 Candidatus Uhrbacteria bacterium | reverse complement strand
TCCCGGAGATATCCGGAACATTCAGGCCCAGGAATGCCAAGAGAACACCTAAGACCAATCCGGTAGCACCGAACCCGAGCATCTGAACATTCCAACGCATACGATGAACCGGTGCGGTGATACCAAGCCCGGACCGCTGATCGCTAATCTCCGCCTGAATCTCTCGACGGAGCCGGTTGATGAATGCCTTGTTCGGGTTCACCATCGGTCGGGAGATTGCGATGCGTTTGACGATGGTACGCAATTCGTCCTCCTGACCGGCGAAATCCGAATCCAGTTCAACCAACTCATGAACGATCTGTTCAATTTCCTTTTTCGTTATCGTTGTAGCCATAGACTTGTCGTGGTTAATGCCAGAAGCATCAATGCTTCGGCGCCGAACTGCTTACGCAGCTCGCGGAGCACACGGGAAAAGGTCATCTTCGCATTCGCCTCCGTCATATTCAGAATGGCGGCGATCTCCTTATAGCTCAACTGGTTCCAGATACGAAGGATCATGATTTCCCGCTGCTTGGGCTTGAGGGCGAACAGGTATTCCTCCACATCCTCCAGTTGCTGATAGACCTCTACGTCATGCTCCACATCCTCCTTGGAGGCAAGGTCCCAAAAATCCTCCACATCCACCTGCTCCTTACGGGAGCGATAGTGATCAATGACGGTATTCCGTGCAATTTTGTAGATCCAGGCCTGAAATGTTCCCTTCGTTGTCTGAAACGACTTCAAGTGCTGAATCGCTTTTAGAAATGTTGCGCTCGTCAGATCCTCTGCCGTCTGACGATGCAACGTTTTATAGTAAATGAACCGGTAGACCTTATCGACGTATGCGTCATACACACGCGTGAATGGCTCCAGATCCCCTTCTTTGCAACGCACAATGGCGTCTTCAAGTGTTTCCATAGATTTAGTGACATGGTACCACGAAGCCTTTGACCTCGAGCACCCGCACTTCTTCAAACGGTTTGGAGCGTAAAAGGTAACAAAAGACGCCACTAGATTTGTGACGTCAGTGAACGTTGCTCTGTATCGTTCAGTCGTATTGCTGACGATATAGCGTATATAGCGAGGCAAGGAGCCAGTTGCGCGGGTTCGTTGGCTGTAGATCCCAGCAAATCGACCTCTCAATTGCACGACAGTGACGCTTCAACTGATCCTCGTCTATATCGAGCCATCCATTCTGCCGAGGACGGAGCACATCGTGCTTGAGCATTTCGATGTGTGCTTCCACACTCCCCATCGCGAACGTCTCCGGCATCTCTCGCTGAAGAAGTTCGAAAAAATCCTTTAGCGCAACGGCATGAACCGGCACCTGCGTATGCGCTTGCAGCATCCCACACATGATCGCTTCCGGATCCATGCCATTAAATACCTTTAACCGCGATCGAATACGCGGCGTTAGATTCAAAGAGCGTGCTTGTGACATCCCGCCTCCTCCATACGATCGTGGGTCCAGCGTGCCGCTATTCTAGTCATTTTCAAATATCTGTCAATTTAAGTTGTAGTTTGCGCAACAAGACGGTGCAATTAGGAAGTGTTATGATCGGTGCAACAATCACCCTCTATGCTCCAACTACTTTTCGCCTTTTTGGCCGGTGCGGTGACCATCGCCGGCCCATGCATCCTTCCGCTCCTCCCCATCATCCTGGGCACCTCTACGGTCAAAGCGCATAAAGCACGACCGGTCTTCATTATCCTCGGATTTATTTTGAGCTTTACGGTGTTCGTCCTGCTCTTCGCCACGCTGGGACAGGCGCTAAATATCGACTCCGAACTATTCCGCAAGATTGCTGCCGTGCTCATCGGACTCTTCGGGATCACCATGCTTTTCCCGAAGATCCAATCCGCACTATTCGCTCGACTGGAGCCGCTCATGCATAAGATCGCACCGAAAACGGACCCGAACAAAGCGGATCTGTGGAGCGGGTTTATCCTGGGTGTCTCCTTAGGGCTCGTCTGGAGCCCCTGTGCCGGTCCGGTACTTGGATCCATCCTGACCCTCGTCGTTTCGAACCAAAGCCTGCTGCAGTCCGGTATCCTGCTCTTCGCCTACAGCTTGGGCGCCGGTATCCCGATGCTCCTCATCGCCTATGGCGGACAAGCGGCGACCACCAACGTTCAGGCCATCGCGAAGCACGCCGTTACGATCCAACGTATCTTCGGGCTGTTAATCCTCCTGGTTGCGATCGGACTGTATACGGGTCTCGAGGCCGAATTCCAGGCCTGGTTGATCCAGAACTACCCCTGGCTCTTCCCGAACTTAAACTTCAACCTCTAACTTCGTATGCCTAAAGCCACGATCATTGTACTAAGCGTCGTTGGAGGCATCCTGATCCTCGGCGCCGTCTACCTCACACTTGCCCCTCCGGCCATCGACATTCGGCCACAGGAGTTTACCCAACCCAAACTGGTGGACGATATGATGGATGACATGAAGGGCGAAGACCCGACGCTTCCCGTACTCCAACCCAGCATGCCAGCGTTTAAAGGGATTACGCAGTGGTGGAACACGCCAAACAACGAACCGCTGACCCGCGAAGATCTGAAAGGAAAAGTTACGATGATTAAATTCTGGACATACTCCTGCATCAATTGCATCCGAACTTATCCTTACGTGAAATCCTGGCACGAGAACTATGCGGACGACGGATTCGTGTTGGTGGGCGTACACACGCCGGAGTTCGACTTTGAGCGTAAACCGGAAAATGTGGAACGAGAGATCCGTGAGAACGATTTTCAATTCCCCGTTGCCTTGGATCCCAGCTACCAGACCTGGCGGAACTACGAAAACCGCTTCTGGCCGGCCACCTATCTGTTTGATGCGGAAGGACGGCTCCGCTATACCCATTTCGGTGAAGGGAAGTACGACGAAACGGAACGCGCGATCCAAATCCTACTAAAGGAAGCCGGGATGACCTATGATGCGGAACAAACGGACCTCCCCGCATCGAACGTGGATTTCTCGAAAATCAGAACACGCGAAACCTACTTTGGATACGAACGTGCCGAGGGATTTGTGAATGCTTCAGAGGCCAGAATTGAAACCGAAGCGGAGTATGAACTGAACTCCGTCGGATCCAACCAGTGGTCCATCGGAGGTAGCTGGCGGATCGAGGGCGAGCGCTCCGTTGCACTCGGCCCGGGCTCCATCCACCGCTTTAGCGTTCAGGCACCGATCTATAACATCGTCCTGGATGCGCCGGAAGGAACAACGGCCAAGATCCGCGTGCGTCAGGATGGGAAGGCGCTGACGAATGAGATGCTGACGAACGATACGGTTCGGGATGCAAACGGCGATGCCATCATTGAAGTCGGCCCCTCGCGCCTGTACCGCATCATGAACATCCCCAATGCCAACCGCCATACGGTGGAGATCGAAGTCCTTGAAGGTGAAGTCCGTTTCTACGCTGCAACGTTCGGTTAGGTAAAACAGAACCTCGCAACCACCATCACAAGCAGCATCACGAGATAGACAGACGCATTCACCATCGTTAGATCCGACACCTGTAACGACCAACGTCTCCCACTTACCTCCGGAACACAGATCCGCTCCCCCTCTTTACTCCAACAATCTCCGCCCAGGCGTAGATCACGCGCACCCGCGAATGTCACAATCGGGATCCCTCCGTTCGGAGAGGATCCTTTTTGTGCATCACGATTCCATGCACGAACCGCTCTGATCGGATGCCCGAGCAAGGTGGAACCGATGACGATTCTCAGCCCAATCAATCGCGCCGGAATCCCATTCGCCAACAAAAATACAGGATTGAACCGTTATTCCGGATCGATCTGTTTGGACCATGCTCGGAGCTGTGTTCGAAATTCGGACCAATCCATGTCCAAAAACAACATACGGATGTCCAGTTCCATTACGGATAAGGGGCGCTGCTTCATAGCACGAACGATCAGATCTGTCCGCGATTCAGCTGGCGATTCCCAGGACTCGTGCTTCATAGGCTCATAGAATTACGCGAGACTAATGAAGAGCGATTCATCATTCGGTCCATTTTTCTGTATACTATAAGGTATGAACAATACTGCCGCCGAACAATTACCCGTCAGCCTGGAAAGCGATATCCGTGAGCTGGCACCCCGATCCCCAGAAGCGGACCGCACGCCGGAGGAACGCTATCGTGAAACCGTACGACAGACCGCTCGGATGATTATCTATGAGGATGCGGATCTGGAATCCATCCGGCAACGCATTGATCGCGCAACAGAGGATGTCGAGTTCAAACGTCTGGAGCAAGATCCTCGTCAAGGGAGGCAACTGGAATCCCTCATTCACCTATCGGAAGGGATCGAAGCCAATGAAATTTCGAATGACCTGCACAGCGGACCGCTACAGACGGCGTTATTGGAACACCAGCATCCCGAGCAGCTAAATCGCAGGCAGGTCCTGAAGCTGATGCAACAAAAACAGAGCCCGGATCCGGAAACGGGCCGCAAGGCTTCGCTACTGGAGCTGATCGATCGGTACGAGCAAGCGACCGTGGAATCCTACCGCAACCTTCTGATCACTCATCCCGGTGATGAGATCAAACTCAGCGAACGGATCTCGATTCATCGAACGGATATTGAAGCGCTCATCAATGACGTTAAAGTCCGCATGGCCGAACGAATAGAAGATGATGCGGAGCGTAAAACCGCGCTGGAGAAATTGGATGCGGAGTTGGCCGGGATCATTGAACGCGTGAGCGAAGTGGACTGGGGGAAAAAGTTCGAACTGGAGGAGATCTACCTTCTTCGCCGACTCATCCACGATGCCGACACCGGACACCTCATCTCCGTGAATCACGGAACTCCCCGTCAGGATATGAATCCGCAAAAAGGTTCCGTAGACATCGAGGTAGCCGCTGCCGGCGATGCGTATCAGTTCCAGCTAAAAACTTTCAAGCTGGGCACGCATGCCGGTGCCCGTGAGCAGCAGGCCGAGGTCTGGGAAAAGGCTCGAAAGCGCCTGCCACCGGGAACGCAACTCGTTGCGCTTGGGATGGAGAGCGTCCGCGAAGCTTTTGAACGAGCCCTTCGTCAGCCCAAGGAACGCAACACCTCCCGTGGAGATAAGTACGAAGCGCTTGAACCGATCACCACCGAAATGGATGAAGCGGAGCGCGAAAAGTTGCTCTATCTTTTGGGTCTTACGGAGCAGGATCTGCACGAGGAGCACAAAGCGTTCCTTGAACGGCAGACAGCGGCCAATGAACAGTTCTCACG
>WJLE01000133.1 GCA_014728655.1 Candidatus Uhrbacteria bacterium | reverse complement strand
TGGTTTTTGGATTGCTGGCATTATCGTTACAGACGAAGGGAAAACTCTTCTTACTTACCGGTCTGGTTGCGTTGATACTGACGATTACCTACATTGCATACAGCCGCGCAAGAGCACGATAGGTGAATAGGTGTATAGGTTGATCAACGTGATTTGCAGAATTGCATTTTAGAATAATGACTTATTCATCTATACACCCGCATTTATTCACCTATTCACTTATACACCTATACACCTATTCACCTATACACCTATACACTTATCCACCTGTTCAGCCATGAAACGCATCATGACCATCGCCATCATTAGCATCCTGTTACTCGTAGGATCGTTTTTGTATCTCATGTATCGCCTAGGTGCTGAGCCGAAGTTGAACGTGGGTACGTTGCCCACGGGAATCGTTTCTGTGGAAGGAAGGGAGATCATGGTGGAGATCGCGTCAGACATGTCTTCGCAGGTTTTGGGTTTGTCCTATCGTGAATCAATGGCAGAAGATCGTGGGATGATCTTTGTGTATGACGAGCCACGCACGCAGCGTTTTTGGATGAAGGGGATGAAATTCCCGATCGATATCCTCTTTATTCAAGGAGATCGTGTAATGCAGGTCGTATCGGACGTTCCGCCGCCTAATGGCGGCTTACCTAAGGTGGTGACAAGTCGTGCAAAGGTAGACAAGGTGCTTGAAATTAACGCAGGAAAAGCAGAGGAGTGGGGGATCGTTGAAGGTGCGATCGTGAAGCTAAATTGACTTGACATTTTGTTAAAAATGTGCTAATATGACTTTATGTCGTACCTTTTTTGGTTGCTCATCGGCTGGTTCACCTGTGGCTTTGCCGCCGCAGGATTCCTGATCTACTTGAACGTAGACATGTACGGAGTGCGAGGCGTCAGGCATGTCCTGGATCTCGCGTTTCTGATGACGCTTGTCATCCTCGCTGGGCCCGTTGCCATTCTGGGCATGATCGCGTTCGTCGTAATCGTGCGAGCGGTAGCGGAGGACGTTTGGAACATGCTGGCTCCTCCGGAATACCGACTCGCAAGCGCTGAGTCGCACACCTCTAGCCGCAGACCTCCCTCGTGAGGTCTGCTTTTTAGTTTAATTAACTTGACATTCGTTCATCACTGTGATAAAAACCGGCCATGTTCATTCTATGGTCGATCAGTTGGGTGTGGTTGCTATTCGGAATCTGTACCGCACTCGTGATGACGCAAGCGGATCTTGGTGGTGGAGCGCTCCATCGTTTATGTGACGAGTCGCCGTATCTGCTGACGCTCATCGTGTGCCTCCTGCTTGGACCGATGACGTTGCTGATTTTGGCAGGGTATCATCTGCTCCTCATGTCACGAAAGAGGTCCGTTTCACCAGGACGGTCGCTAGAGCGGTAGCGCTGCTCTAGGTTCAGTCAGTCATCCTCGAGGTTGATCAACCAAAAAAACTCTACAACAGATCTCGTAAGAGATCTGTTTTTGTTGATTTTTTAGCCCCAAACAGGTAGTTTGGCTGCATGTTACCGGACCTCAAGCGTGTCCATTGCATCGGGATCGGCGGGATCCATGTGGGTGCCGTTGCCAAACTCCTCCGATCGAGGGGGGTTTTGATTTCTGGAACCGACACGGTGGAGCATGAGCTGACGCAGGATCTTCGCAAGCATGGAGTTGATGTGAAGATCGGCCATGATGCGTCGCACCTTCCATCGGAAACGGATACAGTCATTTACAGCCATGCCGTTCCGGAAGACAATCCGGAACTTGTTGCCGCAGAGGAAAAAGGGATTCCTTGCTTTGATACGCATACGTTCCTGGGACAATTGTTCGAGGGAAAGGATCAGATCGTTGTCACCGGGACGCATGGGAAGAGTACAACGACGTCACTCCTGGGCGTAGCGCTCGAAGCGATTGGCGCGGATCCGACTGTTGTGCTTGGAACAAAGATTGCATCGTTCCCAGATGGCAATCTGCGCGTCGGTTCTCCGGATCTGTTGGTCGTGGAAGGTGACGAATATAAGAGGCACGTGCTGTCTTATGAGCCGAAGATTCTGATTCTGAATAACATCGAATACGACCATCCGGATGCGTTTAAGGATCTGGATGCGTATCGGGCGATGTTTAGCGAACTGATCGAACTGGTGCGTGACGGCGGGATCATCGTCTACAACGCGGATGATGCGGAGTGCGTGAAGCTGATCGAATCCAAGATTGATTTCTTAAAGGAACGCGAGGTCAGTATCCTATCGGTTGGGAAGGATCAGGGTGTGATCCGATTTGCGAATCCCGCTGTGATCGATGGGATGTGGCGCTCTTCGCTACGCGCGATGAGCTCGGACTATCTCGATTTTGATCTGCAGATTCCAGGGGAGATGAATATTCGGAATGCTGCCATGGCGATTACGGGAACGGTGGCTTTTAATGATGAGGCGGATCTAGAGAAGATCAAGGGTGCGTTTGCAACCTTCCCGGGTTGCTGGCGTCGATTTGAACGCGTTGGCGTGTTTAACGGTGCGCAGATTATTTCTGACTACGGCCATCATCCCACGGAAGTAAAAGCAACACTGGATGCTGCAAAGAAAACGTATCCGGACCAACGGATCGTTTTATGCTATCAACCGCACCATCGAAATCGGACGAAGGGGTTGTTTCACGAGTTCCTTACGTCCTTTGATCAAGCGGACGTGGTGTTGATGAGTGAGATCTATGATGTTCCGGGTCGTGAAGCGAAAGAGGATGCAGCGGTTTCATCACAGCAGATCGTGGATGCGATCAAAGAGGAGGATTCAAATCGTCAGATTGAATTCGTTGGGGCGTTAGACTCCACGGAGCAACGTTTACGCGAAGCGATCCAACCAAACGACATCGTTATCCTCATGGGCGCCGGCACGGTCGATCAACTAGCACGCAAATTGGTGATGAATGGGTAGCATCCGGTAACCTCCCCCCACGCTCCACGCTCCACGCCCCCTGCCCGCCATGACGGCACGGCAGGCGGGCACAACCCAAATCCCAAATCCCACACCCTTGTATCATGCCCCTATCTCCCGAACAGATCACACGAATCAAGACTACCCTGGGTACCGTTGTCGAAAACGAACCCATGGCCAACCATACGAATTTTCGGATCGGAGGTTTGGCACGATTGTATTATGTTGCGACTTCATCCGAGGTGTTGCTCGAAGCGGTGAAGCTGGCTGTGAAGGAGGAGATCCCTTGGTATGTATATGGCGGAGGGTCCAACCTACTGGTTTCCGATAAGGGATTCGAGGGGTTGATGATTCAGGCAGCGAATAGGGAGGTCGAGGTCGAAGGTTCGAAGGTCTCGTGCGGGGCCGGAGCGATTTCCAGCATGGTGGCACGAAAAGCGTCCGAAGCAGGATTGGTTGGCTTTGAGTGGGCTGTGGGTGTTCCCGGAACCGTTGGCGGCGCCATTTTTGGAAACGCGGGGTGCTACGGTGGGGAGATGAAGGATGCCGTGATGAGCGTGCGTGCGTACCACGTTCCATCCGGAGAGGAGCGCTTGTATACCAACGAGCAGTGTCGATTTGATTATCGCGACTCCTTCTTTAAGCATGAACCGCATGTGATCCTAAGCTGCTCCTTGGTACTAAAGAGTGGGGATCGGGAAGGTTCGTTGCAAAAGCTCAAGGAGATTAGTGAGAAGCGAAAAGAACATCAGCCGCTAGGGGACTCCAGCGCAGGCTGTATGTTTAAGAATTTTGAGTATCAGGAGGATAAGCAGGTTGAACGATTGAAACAGGAGATTGATGTGCCGCAGGAGATGTTGGATGCAAAGCGGATTGCCGCCGGGTGGTTAATCGAAAAATGCGGACTTCGTGGATATGAATTGGGTGGCGTATCGATCAGTCGTAAGCATGGGAACTTTTTAATCAACAACGGAACGGGTACAGCGGATCAGGTCGCACAGATCGTCTCGATCTGTCAGATGACCGTGCGGGATAAATTTCATGTCGCACTGCAACCCGAGGTCCAGTTCGTCGGGTTTGGGTAGAGGGGTTCGTTGGGGTTATCGGTCCGTAAGTGTGTGACTCCGTGTGTCAGCCTGCCCTGAGCGATGGCGAAGGGTAGGTCGATGGGTCTGCGGAGTCGGGGAGTCGGTAGGTCATGAAATCCGCGATCTCCAACGAAGACGTTTCCAGATCCGCCGGAGGCGGAGAAGAATCTGTTCCGCAATCACCTCCGTCTTGCAAAGGAATTCTTGGATCGTAGAGATCGGGTCGAAAACCGAAAGCTATTAGCCAGTTCTCTAATGAAAGAATCTTCGTTATAGTGGAGTAATACTCCGTAGAGCTAAATCACGAACCATCATACTTATGTTTATTGATATTCAACCAAAGGAACTTGATCTTACGGATGCGATGCGTGCGTATGCAGAAGATAAGATGAACATGCTTGGGAAGTACTATGATCATATCGAAGAGATCAAATGTGAACTTGGCTCTATATCCCAAAAGCACAATCAGGGAAGGGTATACGTCTGTACCGGGCATCTGTTTGTTCCGGGGAAGGATTTTTATGTGGAAAAGAAGGAGGAGGATCTCTATAAAGCGATTGATAAGGTAAAGGATCATCTGCAGCAGATGTTGGTGGGCTGGAAAGAAAAACAGCGTAATCATTAAAAAATAAATCCCTCGCACCAAGCGGGGGATTTTGAAAAGATAGGAAGAGGAGACTCAATATGGGTGTTGTAGGCTTCGACAGACTCTCCCTTCTCCAGTCCACCTAGGTAGATGAGTTAAAGAAGAGAGAGGAGACACCTCGTGCGGTTATTAGATTTTCATGATTATCCTCTCTTTAAGAATGGGGAGTAAAATACACTCGTGGCGGTGTACCGTGACGCTTGCTCTCCCTTCCACAATCCACCTTATTAGATGGTGCGAAGAAGAGAGAAGAGAGACCCAATATGGTTGTTAGATACAAATGATGATCCTCTCATATTAGGTAAGGAGCGTAGCGGAGAGTAGGATCTGTGAACGTATTCAGGACACTCCCTTCTTCAGTTCACTTTTTACTAGATGAACTAAAGAAGAGAGAGGATAGTCGTCCAATCATTGGTTTACCGAGTGTAGTGGTCCTCTCATCGAAGGTAGGGGAGTTTACGGACAGTCAAGGTTGATTACCCGAGATTCTGTTCTCCCTTCTCCAATCCACCTAGGTAGATGAAGTGAAGAAGGGGCGCTCCATAACGTCATCCCGAGCCTGACGAGGGATCCGTCGTAGCCAAGGTGTTATGGAACGCAATACAAGATAAAAAATTGTTGATTAAGCCATTTAAAGGACGGGATTCCCGGTACTCGATTTCTGCGTGCATCATCTTACTTTTTAGATCCCTCGACAATCGCGTAGAACGCGATCCGCTCGGGATGACTGTAAAGAGGTTGGGAGGGTACGAGAACGAGAGTCGGATGAATCTGTTTCATGCCCTCCCTTCTCCAATCCATCGTGTTGGACGTGATGAATTCGAGAAGGGAGAGGATATCGGGCGAGTTGCTTGGGTACGCTGACCATGATCCTCTCATCGAAGGTAGGGAGATAAAGGGCAGTCAGGGTGATGTACCGGAGATCCTGTTCCAATCCACCATCGATGAGCTGAAGAAGAGAGAGGATATCGTTTCCTTTGCTTGGGTAGGCACACGCTGATCCTCTCATAGATCCACACAGTCTCGTTAAACGTGACTCGTGGATGGTTGAACTTGGCATAAAACGAAAGAAAGTACAATAGTACAGCGTAGAATGTGGATAGGACTAATATTTTACGACGCAAGTGCGGGGGAGCCCCCTCTTATTGTTAAAAACATCGTTTAACGCTACGATAAGCCGGCTTATGGGAATCATGAAGAAAATTCTTGGAGATCCGAACCTGAAGGAGATTAAAAAACTTCAGCTCGTGGTCCATCAGATTAATGAACTGGAATCCGGCGTTAAGGACCTGACGGATGATCAATTGAAGGAAAAGGCATTGGAGTATCGTAAATCCGTTACCGATGGCAAGGATCTGGACGAGCTTCTTCCGGACGTGTTTGCGTTGGCTCGGGAGGCGTCGAAACGGACGTTAAGCCAGCGGCAGTATGATGTACAGCTCATCGGTGGGATCGCGCTCCATAAGGGGATGATTGCCGAAATGCGCACGGGTGAGGGAAAGACGCTTACCGCTGTTGCACCGGTCGTATTAAATGCGTTGAGCGGCAAGGGTGTGCACGTGATTACGGTGAACGATTACCTGGCACGGCGTGACACGGCTTGGATGGGCCAGGTGTATCATGCGCTTGGACTGACGATCGGTTGTATTCAGCATGAAGGTGGGTACATCTACGATCCGAACTTTAAGGCGGAGCCGGAACATGACGAGGATCGAGATACCACGGGAAGCTTCCGAGTGGATATGGACTATTTACGACCGTGTACGCGCAAAGAGGCTTACGATGCAGATATTACCTACGGAACGAATAACGAGTTCGGATTTGACTACCTTCGCGACAACATGGTGCAGCGGGCCGATCAGATGGTACAGCGCGAGCTGAACTTTACGATCGTGGACGAGGTGGACTCCATCCTCATCGACGAAGCACGTACGCCACTTATTATCAGTGGTCCTGCGAGTGAACCGGCAGAGATGTACTACCGCATGGCGGATTTGGTTCCACGGTTGCATGCCGATGAGGATTACAAGATTGACGAGAAGCAGCGCGTCGCCACGCTTACGGAGGAAGGGGTGCGGAAGATGGAGCAATGGCTGAACGTGGAAAATCTCTACACCACGGAAGGGATGCGTATGGTTCACCATCTGGAACAGGCGTTGCGCGCACAGGTGCTGTACAAGAAGGATAAGGATTATGTCGTCCGTGAGGGTGAGGTTGTCATCGTGGATGAGTTTACCGGACGGATGATGCACGGACGTCGATACAGCGAGGGTCTGCATCAGGCCATTGAGGCTAAGGAGAAGGTGAAGATCCAGCGAGAGTCTATTACGTTGGCGACGATTACGTTTCAGAACTTCTTCCGTCTTTACAATAAACTTGCCGGGATGACCGGAACGGCGGAAACCG
>WJLE01000132.1 GCA_014728655.1 Candidatus Uhrbacteria bacterium | reverse complement strand
CTTTAGCAGTAGCGAACTCGTCAAAGGACCTCTTTTTGGTAATATGTAGATAGTCCGCCAGAACCATCTATAGTCCAAAAAGAGGCCCCTATGGCATATTATCGCATATCTGAGCTAGATTTGTCAACTCGTATCGCCTTAGGTTTGGAAATGCTCCGCCCGATCCCCGAACGGGAATGGGGCCGGGCCACGGAGTTGGCTGAACAGTACGACATCTCACGGACGCTGCTCTACAAACTGCGCGACCAAGCAGAGGAAGCCCTATACAAAGCCTTCTTACCGCAGCCGCCGGGGCCGGCGCCCGCGGCAGAAACGGTGCTCATTGACCGCGACTTCATCCGGCGCTCAGTCACGGTGTTATCCTTGTCAAAAGGGAGCGTCCGGGACATCCAACTGAGCTTGGACCTGCTGTTCGGCCTCTCGCGGTCCGTGGGATATATCAGTGAAACGCTGCAGGAGGTGGGGGTGGCCGCGGCCGACTACCATGACAGCTTGCGCCTTCCGCTACCGATGTTGGGCGAGCTGGATGAGACCTTCCAAGGTCGCCAACCCTGTCTGACGGTGGTAGATGGTCGCTCCTTCATGGTGTTGAATCTGACGGCGGCCGAACGTCGCGATGGGACCACGTGGGGGGTGACGTTGTTAGACTTACAAGAACGCGGTGTCCAGTTCCACGATCTGGTCAGCGATGGCGCGCAGGGGATCCAAGCTGGGGTAGAGAAAGCCGAGGTGGCCGTGCCCCTCCGGCCCGATTTGTTCCACTTGACCCGAGACGCTCACACGATCATGCGGCGTTTAGAGCGAGCCGCATATAAGGCCATGGAGACTGCTGAACGAGCCCGCCGTGCCAAGCGCGAACGGCAGGCCCCGCAGCGACGACCGGGACGCCCGCTGCAGGTGGATGTGTCGGTGGCCGAAGCTACCGAAGCAGAGGAAGGCGCTATGGATACTTATGACGCGGGGTATTGGTTGTGGCGTGAGGCCCGTCGTGCCCTGGAACCCATTAACGAGCGGGGCCAGTTGACGACGACCCAGGCGGCCCGCGAGACAGTGGAAGCCGCTATGGAACTGTTGCAGGAGCTAGGCCGGGAGGACCTCACGGAGTTTGCGCAGGACATGCTGGATAGCTTAGATGATCTCGTCGCCCCCTTAACCTGGTCGGAGGAGTGTGTGGCGCCTTGGCGTCAGGAGGTGGATGCCGAGACCGAAGCGCTCATCCTGTGGGCCTGGCAGCATCGGCACGCCCTGGATCTGGAACCCGGAGCCGGCTTTCCTGAAGCCCAACAACCCGTGGTGCAAGCGTTCTGGGAACTCTTGGCCCTCTTCCATCGCTCTTCTAGTTTGGCCGAATCTCTCCACAGCTGGCTGCGTCCCTATCTCCACATCCATCGCGGGATGCCGCAGTGGCTGTTTCCGCTCCTGACCCTGCTGTGGAATCACCACACGTTTCAGCGCGGCAAGCGCGCCGGAAAGAGCCCGCTTGAACTGGCCGGCGTGGAAGATGTGCCCGCGCTTGCTGAGGTGCTAACCCAGCTGGTGAATACTAGGGGGCAGACTGAACCCGAGGCGCTCAAGGACGCGGAGACACGGACGCAATTGGAGTCTCTCTGCTACTCGGAACCCACTCGGGTGGCGGCGTGACTTTTTAAGGTGCTCGAAAAGTGTAAACCTAACTCAGGCGGAAAATGAACCATCCCGAAGTTGAGGCCTCAAACTTCACGAGACTTCTAAAGCCCGATCACTTCATCTCGGTTATTCCGCCACTTTGGCCGTCACCAGGGATCGCAGCTGTCCTTTAAGCGTCACAATCTGCGCCTGGGTGCGTTCTATACGCTCAAAGAGCGGTTGCTTGACCGCAAGACCTTCTTGAAGCATGGCTCGAGCGCCTGCGCGCCGGTTCTTGAAAATACCAGCGTCAACCAGCAAATCCAGCTGTTCACGCATCTCATCATCGGTACGGATGATCATCAGTTGAGAAACGTCCTCAGCCGTGCTGACCACGGCCTTGCCCAGGGAGTCGAGCAAGGATACGGCTTCATCCACAACATCTTCAAAGGTCACGCTTCCATCTTGTACCGATGAT
>WJLE01000131.1 GCA_014728655.1 Candidatus Uhrbacteria bacterium | reverse complement strand
GAAGAAAAGTTGCTCCGTGCCATCTTCGGCGAGAAGGCGCGCGATGTGCGAGACTCCTCCTTGTATCTGCAGCACGGTGAGCATGGTCGTGTCGTCGATGTGAAGGTGTTCTCCCGCGAAGCTGGTGACAAGCTGCAGCCGGGCGTGATCAAGCAGTACATCGTTGCTGTGGCAGACCTTCGGAAGGTGCAGGTCGGCGATAAGCTGGCAGGACGCCACGGGAACAAGGGTGTGATTTCCAAGATCGTGCCGGTGGAAGACATGCCATTCTTGGAGGATGGGACGTCCGTGGATATCATCCTGTCTCCGCTTGGCGTCGTGTCCCGTATGAACATCGGACAGGTACTCGAGACGCACTTGGGACTTGCTGCGAACGCGTTGGGATACACGGTTGCTTCTCCGGTGTTCGATGGTGTACCGGAACAGACGATTCGGGATCAGTTAGCGGAGGCCGGGTTCCCGGAGGACGGAAAGATCACGGTCTTTGATGGGCGTACGGGTGAGGCCTACGACAACGCACCAACCGTGGGATACATCTACATGTTGAAACTGAACCACATGGTGGAAGATAAGATCCACCAGCGTTCCATCGGGCCGTACTCCCTTATTACGCAGCAGCCACTGGGTGGAAAGGCGCAGTCCGGAGGTCAGCGATTCGGAGAAATGGAAGTGTGGGCGCTGGAAGCCTATGGCGCTGCGCATACGTTGCAGGAGATCCTGACCATTAAGTCCGACGACGTTCCGGGTCGGTCCAAAGCATACGAATCCATCATTAAGCAGGAACCGATCCGCAAGGTGAACGTTCCGGAGTCGTTCAACGTGCTCGTTCGCGAGCTGAAGGGTCTGTGTCTGGACGTGGAACTCCTCAAGGAGGGGGTTCGGATCGATGATCAGCAGGGGAATAACGACTCATTCCGTTCCCGCCCGGCATTGCCGGAAACGCCTCCTGCCGAGGAAGAGATCCAATGGGGACCGAGTGAAAAATCTGAATCTAAGGAATCCTAATCATCCACGGATATGCCATTTTTTCAAACGGAAAATATCAAGACAACGGACTTCGACGCGATGCGTCTGAAGCTGGCGTCACCGGAAATCATCCGCGGGTGGTCCTTCGGAGAGGTGACGAAGCCGGAAACGATCAACTACCGTACGCAGAAGCCGGAGAAGTCCGGGTTGTTCGCAGAAGAGATCTTTGGCCCGTCCAAAGATTGGGAGTGTTACTGTGGGAAGTATAAGAAGATCCGTTACAAGGGAATCGTCTGTGACAAGTGTGGTGTGGAGGTGACGCACTCCCTGGTGCGTCGTGAGCGCATGGGGCACATCGAGCT
The DNA here is from genome assembly GCA_014728655.1 of Candidatus Uhrbacteria bacterium. Classification (GTDB taxonomy): domain Bacteria; phylum Patescibacteriota; class Patescibacteriia; order 2-12-FULL-60-25; family 2-12-FULL-60-25; genus 2-12-FULL-60-25. The sequence continues at coordinate 2,197 of WJLE01000131.1, read as the reverse complement.
GGCCGCACCGGTATCGCATATCTGGTTCCTGCGAGGCGTTCCGTCCAAGATCGGAACCTCGTTGGATCTTTCGGTACAGGCGCTGGAAAAGGTCATCTACTTTGCCAGTTTTATCGTGACCGATGTAAACGAGGAGCTTGCTGCGAATACGCTGGAACAGCTTCGTGCGGAGTACAAGAGTAAACAGAAGGCGATTGAGTCCGAATTCACGCGTGAGGTGGAAAAGGCCAACGTACGTTCCTCCGAGCAAGGACTCGACAAGAAGACGTCCGAAGCGGAGCTTGAGAAGGTACAGTCCACCAAGACCTTGAAGCTCGAGGACTTGGAAAGCGAATTCGTGCAGTCCGAAAAGGAGCTGAAGGATCTAAAACCATTGAAGATCTTGTCGGAAACCGAATATCACGAGATGTCACTGAAGTTCGGACATGTGTTCGAAGCCAAGATCGGTTCCGAGGCCGTGAATGAGCTTCTGAACAAGATGGATGTGCAGGCCACGGCCGAGCTGTTGGAATCAGAGCTGGAAAAGGCATCGGATGCCAAGCGCGACCGGCTCATCCGCCGCCTGAAGCTTCTGAAGTCCTTCATCAATCAAGGGATCGATCCGAGCTGGATGATCCTGAAGGTCATCCCGGTGATTCCACCGGACCTGCGTCCAATGGTTGCGCTTGATGGGGGGCGTTTTGCCACCTCCGATCTGAACGACCTATACCGCCGCGTCATCAACCGTAACAACCGTCTGAAGCGTCTGGTGGAGCTGAACGCGCCGGAGGTGATCACTCGGAACGAGAAACGCATGTTGCAGGAGGCGGTGGATTCACTCATCGATAACAGCGCGCGTCACTCCAAGACCGTGATTGCCGCCACCGGAAAGAAACGACAGCTTAAATCGCTTGCGGACTCCCTGAAGGGGAAGCAGGGACGGTTCCGACAAAACCTACTTGGAAAGCGTATCGACTACTCCGGTCGTTCCGTGATCGTGATCGGTCCGAACCTGAAGATGTCCCAGTGCGGCATTCCGAAGATCATGGCGCTGGAGCTCTTCCGTCCGTTTATCATTGCAGAGCTCATCAAGCGCGAACTCGTCCATAACATCCGAAGCGCAAACCGCTTCATCGAAGCGGATCATCCGGAGGTCTGGGATATCTTGGAGCTCATTGCAAAAGATAGCGTCGTGCTGCTGAACCGTGCTCCGACCCTTCACCGTTTGGGCATCCAGGGCTTCCAGCCCGTGCTAATCGAAGGAAAAGCCATCCAGATCCATCCGATGGTCTGTCCGGCGTTTAACGCCGACTTTGACGGAGACCAGATGGCCGTGCACGTGCCGCTGACCGAAGAGGCGCGGCAGGAGGCACGCAACCTGATGCTATCCGTGAACAACCTGTTAAAGCCAGCAACGGGTCAGCCCGTGGCACGTCCGGACAAGGATATTGCCTGGGGTGCGTTCTATATGACGACGCTGACGGAGCCGGTAGACGGCAAGGTGAAGACGTTTGGTTCCGAGCAGGATGCGATCTATGCCTTCCAATCGCAGATGCTTCCGATCCGCGAAAAGATTCTGACGCGCGTTCGCAACGTCGAAGGTGTGATCGAGACAAACGTGGGACGGATTATTCTGAACGACCTGTTCCCGAAGGAGGTCGGGTTCCAGAACAATCCCATCGGCACCAAGCAGCTTGCAGAGATCACCCGGATGACCCTGGAGATCCGTGGATTCGAACGTACGGCGCGTTTCTTGGACGAAGTGAAGGAAGTCGGGTTCAAGTACGCCACATTCTCCGGATTTTCGTATGGCATGGGAGACCTTCCGTATGTGGAGGCTAAGAACAAGCTTGTGGCGGAAGGGGAGGCTAAGGTGGAAGCGATTGAAGCGCAGTATGAAGAAGGGTTGCTCACCAAAACCGAGCGCTATCACCAGATCATCAAACTATGGGCAGACGTGAAGGATCAGATTCAGCGGAGTTGTAAGGAAGCGTTGAATCCGTTGGGTACGGTGTACTCCATGATCGAATCGGGCGCTCGCGGCTCCGTGGGTCAGCTTACGAACGTCGTCGGGATGAAGGGGCTTGTGGCCAGCCCGTCGGGTCAGACCATCGAGCTACCGGTGAAATCTTCCCTCCGCGAGGGATTGGATGTGTTGGAGTACTTCATCTCCAGTCACGGCGCTCGTAAAGGATTAACCGATACGGCGCTGAAGACG
>WJLE01000130.1 GCA_014728655.1 Candidatus Uhrbacteria bacterium | reverse complement strand
CTTTTCGCCATAAAAACAGTACTTTTCACAATCTTACCGTTGTCACTCCGATACTCTTGACGATGGCGGGCATTCGCTGTTATAGTTCCGCCGCTATTTAAGCCACTTTTGGCTTCCCGAATAGAACATGCCAACAGTCAACCAGTTACTCCGGAAGAGTCGTAAGACTGCAAAAGCCAAGTCTAAGAGCCCGGCCATGCAGTATACGCTCGATACGGTCAACCGTAAGCACACGAAATTACGTCGTGGCGCTGCGTTTAAGCGTGGGGTCTGCACCAAGGTGAAGACTATGACACCGAAGAAGCCAAACTCCGCCATGCGGAAGGTCGCGCGTGTCCGGTTGTCGAACGGAGAGGAAGTAACGGCATACATTCCCGGGGAAGGACACAACTTGCAGGAGCACTCCATCGTGCTCATTCGCGGTGGTCGTGTGAAGGACCTTCCGGGTGTGCGCTATCACATCGTCCGCGGCGTATACGATACGCAGGGCGTAGATGGTCGTAAGCGCAGTCGGTCCATGTACGGGACGAAGAAGCCGAAGGTTAAGGCCTCATAAAATTATGCGTGGAAAGCAAGCACCGAAGCGAACACTAGCCGACGATCCGAAATACGCACGTCCGGAGATTACGAAGTTTGTGAACTACATCATGTACGACGGGAAAAAGGCCGCTGCACAGAAGGCGGTCTATGGCGCGTTCGACCTCATCGCAGAGAAGACCAAGAAGGATCCGGTCGAAGTGTTCGATGCGGCCATCAAGAACGTGAGTCCGCTTCTGGAAGTGAAGAGTAAGCGCGTTGGAGGTGCGAACTACCAGATTCCGATGCAGGTGCGTGCAGAGCGTCGTATTCAGTTGGCGTTCCGCTGGATCGTGGCCGCGGCACGAAACGTGAAAGGAAAATCCATGGCGGAACGGCTTGCAAGCGAGTTCATCGCCGCATCTGAGGAACAGGGCGAAGCCGTAAAGAAGAAGCAGGACGTTCAGCGCATGGCCGAGGCCAACCGCGCCTTTGCGCACTTCGCACGATAGTGCCTACGAATCAACGAATGGCGCGAATGTACGAATTCCATGGAGAGCGATGATGTCCCTCGAAAAACGTCCAAGGTTCTCGTACGAAAACCCGGGCTTATCCTGCCCGAATTGAGTTATCAGATTGTTGGTGCCCTTTATGATGTTTACAATGAACTGGGTTTTGGGCATCAGGAGCGGATCTACCAACGCGCTATTGCAGATACGTTTCGTTCGCGAAGCATTCCATTTGTAGAACAGTACGAGGTTCCGGTTCACTTTCATCAAAAGAAGCTCGGAACCTATCGTCTTGATTTTTTGATTCAGGATGCCGTCATTCTGGAAATCAAACAGGGGAATTACTTTCGACCATCAAATATTAAACAAACACTAAGCTATCTCAAATCACTAAATAAGCAACTTGCAATCCTTGCGAATTTTACGCGTTCCGGCGTATCCTTTCGGCGGATCGTGAACGCTCAGGAAGCGCATTCGTAATTTCGCGTGATTCGTAATTCGTAGAACACCTATGCCAAGAGAATATTCCCTCGAACTGACCCGTAACTTCGGGATCATCGCCCACATCGACGCCGGGAAGACTACGGTCACCGAGCGCGTCCTCTTCTATACCGGACGAAAGCACAGGATCGGAGAAGTGCACGAAGGGGAGGCGACCATGGACTGGATGGAGCAGGAGCAGGAGCGCGGTATCACGATCACATCCGCGGCCACCACCTGTTTCTGGCAGGGTCATCGCATGAACCTTATTGATACGCCGGGACACGTGGATTTCACCATTGAAGTGGAGCGTTCGCTCCGCGTACTCGACGGTGCAGTGACGGTGTTCGACGGCGTGGCCGGTGTGGAGCCGCAGTCCGAAACGGTTTGGCGTCAGGCGGACAAGTACCAGGTACCGCGCATGTGTTTTGTAAACAAACTTGACCGCACGGGCGCAGATTTCATGAAGGATGTGGAATCCATCCGCACACGACTCACCAAGGATGCCTATCCGATTCAGCTGCCGATTGGCGCGGAAGCGGATTTTAAGGGCATCATCGACCTCATCGAAATGAAGGCTCGGATTTATGAAGACGAGCTTGGGCAGAACATCACGGACACGGAGATCCCGGCAGACATGAAGGAAGAAGCGGATGCGAAGCGCGCCGAGTTCCTGGAAGCGCTTGCCGAAACGGATGAGGCGCTCATGAATAAATACCTGGGCGGGGAGGAGCTTTCCGTCGACGAGATTAAGAAAGCGCTCCGCAAGGCTGTGATCGGAAACCAGCTTGTTCCGATCCTTTGCGGATCCGCGCTCAAGAACAAGGGAGTGCAGATGCTGCTGGATGCCGTGGTGGACTACCTGCCAAACCCGACAGATGTTCCTCCGGTACAGGGTCATGCCATCGATGACGAAGAGAAGACGATCGAACGTAAGTCCTCGGATGATGAGCCGTTTACCGCGCTGGCGTTTAAGGTCATGACCGACCCGTATGTTGGGAAGCTGATCTTCTTCCGCGTGTACTCCGGAAAGCTGACGGCCGGATCCTACGTGCTGAACGCATCGACCGGAGAGCGCGAACGACTGAGCCGGATCGTGCGCATGCATGCCAACTCCCGCGAGGAGGTGGATGAGGTGTATGCCGGAGAGATTGCAGCCGCTGTCGGACTGAAGGGAACGTTCACGGGGCATACGCTCTGTGCGGAAAGCGATCCGGTCATTCTGGAAACTATTCAGGCACCGGAAGCCGTCATCAGTATCGCCATCGAACCGAAGACCAAGGCGGACCAGGACAAAATGGGGGTGGCCTTGCAGAAGCTGGCCGAAGAGGATCCGTCCTTCCGTGTCCGTACGGACGAGGAAACGTTGCAGACGATCATCAGCGGCATGGGTGAGCTGCACCTTGATATCATCGTGGATCGTATGAAGCGCGAGTTCCAGGTGGAAGCGAATATCGGAAAACCGCAGGTGGCTTATCGCGAAACGATCAAGGGCGATGCGGAAGCAGAAGGGAAGTTCGTCCGTCAATCCGGTGGACGTGGTCAGTACGGGCATTGCTATATCCGCATCAAGCCGATGGAACGTGGAGGCGGATACAAGTTTAACGATGAGATTAAGGGTGGTGTGATTCCGAAGGAGTACATCCCGGCCGTGAACAAGGGGATTCAGGAAGCGATGACACGCGGTGTGTTGGCGGGCTATCCGTTGCAGGATGTGGAAGTGACGCTGTACGACGGAACGTTCCATGATGTGGACTCCTCCGAAGCGGCGTTTAAGATCGCCGGCTCCATGGCATTCCAGGAAGCATCCAAGAAGGCCGGTCTCGTATTACTCGAGCCGATCATGCATGTGGAGGTCGTCACACCGGAAGAGTCCATGGGGGACGTCATCGGAGACCTGAACTCCCGTCGCGGTCAGATCAACGAGATGACGGATCGCAACGAGATGAAAGTCGTGGACGCCTTCGTGCCGCTGGCAGAGATGTTCGGATATGTCACCTCCCTCCGTTCCCTGACGCAGGGACGCGCATCCAGTACCATGGAGTTCGAGCACTACGCACCGACTCCGCAGAACGTCGTGGAAGCCGTGATGGAAGGAAAGGGGAAAAAGGGCGCATAGCCTCGTTCATCCAATCGTAATCAGCACCCCGCCTCATCGCTTAACCGCGATGGGGCTTTTGGATAGGGGAGGGGGGAAGGGGAAAAACGCATGAGGATCGGTCCCTTTACCCATCTTCCTTCATTCATCGTCCGTCTTTCACACACCCTATTGACGGACCAAGGGGTTTTGCCTATCTTTGCCGAATCACCTAAACGACGTTGGAGATCGCATGTGGAAGGACTACCAGGAGCGGATTGATTCCTCTTCACCAACTTCATCCAAACACCTCCTGATGGAGCTGACAGCGCTGATCCTGCTACAGGATCAGCTCAACGTTGCAAGGGACAGCATTCGGGTGTTTGAGCGTCTTTCGATCGACCCGGAGGTGCTGAAATCCCTCAATAGCCGGGAATCGGCGAGCGTGTTCCGTGCAACCGTACGACTCACGCATTAGTTCCTTTTTTGGCTAAGCGCATCTACGTACCAGAGCGTCCATTGGACGCTCTTTACATTGTCTAATCCCATTGACATCCTGCAATTATTTTGATATGTTTCATAGCATTCACGGACTTTTCCTTCCAAAGAAAGGATCAAGATGGAACAAATGCAAACGCCAGTGGGTTCGAATGCGGAGATGATCGCGCACTACTGTAGCGTCATCCCGGCAGATGGACGGCATCCCAACTTGTGCGACATCGTCAACTTTCTGGGTCTCATGCGGCAGACGCCGAGGGCCCACCTGGAATACGCCACATGGCAATACGCCAGCAGGCTGCGGGAAGCGGTTGCCCGGCACCAGGAGCAGCTTGAGATGTGTACGCATCTCCTCAGCACGGCACTGACTCCGGACGGCTCCGGCCTACCGGAGCATCAGAAGCGTCTCTTAGAGCTCGCAAAAGACCGGAATTTCCTGCGCGGTCTCACACCGCAGGTAGCGCAGGAACTGCTGCACCGCGCCAAGCTCATTCGCGCTCGTGGGTGCTGCTAATCGGTCCCATCCACGGATCCCTAACTCCTTCGAAGAGTTCGCTACGGCGGACTCTTTTTTTTAGATGATGAGACCTGTTCTGAGTCACACTCGTGAAACGAGGGTTGCGATGGATGATTAGATCGTCAGGTAGTCAGTATTTCTGCTACGACGAGTACATTCAGAACGTGACTCTAACCATCTACCAATCCAACCATCTGCAAACCACCTAGTCTTGACATCCTCCCCAATCTGACATAGGTTAACTCATCTTACGTTGATCCTTGATGGGTCCTTGTGGGACTCGCACATTCCAAAAAACCTCAAATTGTATCCGATGGAGATCGGAACAGGAGGCAACATGGCAACGAAAAAGACGCGCAAGAAGACGCAACCCTCGGCAGCGGAAACCATCGTGAACTCCGGAGCATCTACGCTACGGGAAGTCGACGAAGCCGAAGGGGCGGATGCGGCGCAGCATGTGCTCATGCGCATGCAACATGATGGAGTTTCGGACCGGGAGTTGCTGCTGCAGATCGCCGAATGTCCCAACCAGGAGCTACTGTTCCAGCAGCTACGCAACGCGCATAAGGGCCGGAAGAGTTGGTGGCGGTTCGTGGAAACCACATTTCTTCTTCCCGAAGAGGTTTGGGAACAGGGAGGTGGTTCCATGGAAGAGACGCTCGTTCGAACGCTGTCCGGCTTGGATTTGCTGAAGCGGTTGGCGAAGCCGGGATACCCTGCGCATCGCGAGATGCGACGAGTGCTCACGAGTAAATATCATCCGCTGTTCAATGTTCTGTCCTTCGACGACTACTGGTCGGAACAGGTCCGTCACTACATCCGAGGCCGGGATGCGAAGCGTGCTTGGGATGCGATGCGAGCAGCCTTTCGGGGCTTCCGGATATCCGACATCGAACCGGATCCGGAGGATCTCGAAAAGGAGTTCTGGGAGAATCCGGCGCATCGCTGTTGTCGTGCTTCCAAAGCGCTGCTACGGCAGTTGGTGGACGAACTGTTCACCGCGCTTTGTGAAGATGAGGTAATCGAGTCCCTGAAGGATTCCGACTATCTTGCACCCAGAGATATCAAGGATGTTCGTAAAACGCTCCGAAATGGATCCGTCACATTCGTCACGCGTCAGAACTACTGGCAGGGAAGGGCGTTGGTGCATGCGATAGGAACGGTGCGATCGCATTACGAAGCCAAGGTTGGCGGCGGTGTCACGCGTCGCGTCTCGCGGATCGGGGGTAATGCCTACGAGGT
>WJLE01000129.1 GCA_014728655.1 Candidatus Uhrbacteria bacterium | reverse complement strand
TTCATCATCGCGGTAAAGCAATTGTGTGCCCGTGCGGCCATCAGCGCGCTTATAGAATAGTTCCACTGCCATGGAACCATGCCATTTTGTCTCAACAACAGTCACACTTTGTTGGGGGATGATGCCTTTGACTTTTACACCTGGACGGAGTTCTTCAAGTTGGCTCATGCTGCCTTTTGGCCAATGATGAAAATAGATATGATAGAAACGCAAAGCGCCCGTAGTGGAGCCCCTCTTCAGGGATGCTTCGCGACGGGCGACTATCCTTGTTTTATGATAAGGTCGCCACGCGACCCAACCGCGTGAATAAAGGTTTCACTGCCCGGCTATTTTTTTGTCATTGCTAGTATACTTTAGTTTCCGGTAACTGAAGCTACTCCAAATAAAATTTGGAGCAGATTGAACCTTAAAATTCTTTGGAAAAGCTCGTCAAAGTGCTAATTCAGGCCGGTGCAGGCTGTTTAGAGTGTCTGTAACCGAGAACACCCTTGGGTAAATGGTCTGTAACTGACGACTTTTTCCGAATTCGACCCTGCTTAGGAGGTGGCAAGTCTGAGAAAGTCGTTCTGCCTAACCAACGGCGTAAACGACCAGGGGTTCTTTTGGGATTGCGATCCCAAAAGCCAGTTGGGATGGGAGGCAACGTTGCCGCCAGATAGGTCTGAATGGACCCAGCCAACATGGACAACTCGGGAAGGCGATAGCAACTCTCTTCTGCAGAGACAAATTGACGCTGAGCGCCAACCATGTGTTTGGAAGCCAAAGGCACTTGCTCAATAGGCCAGCGGTCGGTGTAGAAACCCCAGAAATCGGCACCGCTCAACCGAAGCGGGCAAGCCAGTAGCCAGGGGTTTTCGAAACGAGGATCATAGACCGCTACCACAGTGAAGGTTCGATTCTCTGGAGATGGTTTGCACTCTCTCAGCACCAGATCATCCCAGAACGCAGCCCGAAAGTTGAGGCCATGATGCCGCCAGGTTTCGACCCGATCGGGAGGAGTTGCCGGTATCTGATTACCATCATAGGAACGAGCTAGTGGGCGAACGATGTCACCATATTCAGAAGGTCGTCCACCTTCGTACTCAGGCAGAAAATTGCGTCGTGCGGTGAAATTCTTGGCCAAGCGCAGGACAAAGCGCTCCAGATCGACCTGAAAGAGCGTTTTGAGCTTGAAACCGGCGTCCACGACGGGCATTTCATCGTCAGCTAGGTTTTGAGCTACCTGCTTCAACAACTTGCTTTGTAAAGCTGCTTTCGAAGCAGACGCCAGGTCTGCCCGGATCAAGTCTGTTAGCAAAGCCATGCGTTGTTCGCCAACACGCCCTACTCGCCCAACCATCCCGAACACGACTGCGGGTAAAGCCTTGCCTGCTTCGGAGTTGTAGTGCTTGCTTTCGAGCCCTTTGAGCGAAGGGCGCCAATAGGCGGTGATGTCCACGGCTTTGGTGTAATAACCTGCATAGCAAGAAGCTTGCCACTCGCCTTGATTTACTACATGCGTTCGCCACGTCTCTAGCAGCGTTTCTGTCTGCCAAGCGCCATAGCGCATCGCGCCCCACGCCCGGCGAACTTCTTCATCTGTCAATCCAATTGATTTGAGCGCCGGAAACAGGGCGCCACGACTGTCATGCAAGGCTCCGCTGATGAGCATCCAAAGAAATTGGTAAAGTGCTAGATTGGTTCCGATAGGCAGTTTTTCAACAACTGCTGTCAATGCTTTTATGGTATGATTTTTGATGTCGATAGTCTCACCTCATGGTTGGATTTGGACATCCTTTTAATACCATAGGTGAGACTTTTTTATCAAGTTTTAGCGGAAACTAAAGTTATTAATTATTCATTATTTCTGTTTTTATGCTTTTCAACCGCTTTATTGCCTTTGTAATGGTAAACGCACTACCAATATGGTATCGCCTCTCCAGAAGCCAGTGTTCTAGCTTAGGCGATTCGATATTTATAAACTGTATTGGTTCAACATTCATCGTTCTATTGGCCACTTCCCAATTTGCTACAATATTTTTCTTAAGTTCAGCGGAGTAGGCCCCATCTTTAACTAGTGCCATTATAGCTATTGTAGATGTGCCATTTAAC
>WJLE01000001.1 GCA_014728655.1 Candidatus Uhrbacteria bacterium | reverse complement strand
TGTTCTGCTAAAGACAGATCCTTGACAAAATTCCTTTCGACATTTAAGTTGAGTTATCGTCCCTTTTTGAAAGCGAGATGAGGTAGACATGTCCGGTACATACGAGATCCTGGTTCACGCACCTGTGGCGTGCGAGCTACGCGGCATGATGGGAGACCTGCGCGTTCGGAGTCTCCAGGACGTGCTTGACCTTTCCGTGGACCTGTTCCACTACTGCTACAGTCGCACGCTCTATGGCGAAAGCGACGTCTACTATGTGGACCCGAAGCAGTTCGGTCAGATCTCCTTCCCCGCAACCATGGCCCTACCCTACCAGCAGCATACCTACCTTCCATTGGCCTACCGCTGGCGAGCCATCAAGCCTCAGCGCAGGAACCAACAGGACGTCGTCCTAATCCTCGATGAAGACCGAACCTGGATCATGCGGACCTGGCAATACCGGCTCAAACTCGACGACCCTCAACGCGTCATAGCTATGGCAACGGCACTCCTCAAAATCGCCGTGGAAGCCAAACGTAACAATGGCTATCTCGCATTCGTTTCAAAGGACGGAAAGGTACAGGCGAAAGTCGCCCATCACAACCTCCCCAAGGCGAAACCACCGCAGCCCATAGCGGATACACCGCTCCTCAATTAGAGGATACACCGGCCCCCACGCTCTCGGAAGGGCCGGTTTTTTATTGACGTGGGTTTATCACGTTCGTCACGAACCGCTTGGACTGGTAACATGAGCTGGTCGCACGTTAAACGCATCAAAAGGAGATCAAGGGGAAATGATGGATCCTCCATACGTCTGCCCTCGATGTGACCCCGGAAAGGGTCGTCACCTCTGGCCCATCAATCTCTACGGCCAATGTCTGAATCCCAAATGCCCCAGTGCGATTCCCTGTTCGATTTGCGGGACACAGCTTCGCATCGACGGTGTCTGCCCAAAGATCGGCTGCGCAGGGCAAGAGAATCTCTCCGTACATTTTTCACGACGAAGCTCGGAGGACTTCCTCTTCACTCATCAGACACTACGTGGAAACGTTCGGGATTGCCCCAAGTGTAGGGCTGTGATACTGGAACAGCTTTCCATCTGCCCTCTGTGTAAAACACCCGTAGAGGTGCCGGATCCCTTTGATGACGAATTTCCCACTCGTATTTCGACCCCACCTCCGGAACTGCTGCAGGAAGCACAGCAATCGGAGGTTACACCAACCACCGCTCCCCCACCCGACAGACCCAGTCATATTCGGATCCGATCTGATCAACAACAGATCGACGAACAGCTCGCACAAATTGACGAAGCCTGGTCCTAACCCCCTCCGGCGCTCACCCTCTACGAGCGCCGTTTTTTATCTCCGACTCCTTTTGACGACTGGAGCGAGATGCGGTTAACTGATTTCGTACGTTACACAACGACATAAGGAGATCGCATGACGCTTGTAAAACAAGCACTCGATGAACCCAAGGACTACCACCCGGAGGATAGGCCTGAGGAGTCCGATCCTGTCCGCATCTTCGTGGAATCCTACAAGGAGTCCGATCCTGTCCGCATCTTCGTGGAATCCTACAAGGACGGTTCGCTGACCGATATCAAAGACTGGGAACAGGTTGTGATTGCAATCCTGAACAGTGCCGGGTTCGAGGAGCTCGTCACTGTAACTCCCGGAGAATGCAGAGGGAACTACCTGGATCAAGACGGATCCGCAACCGGAGAAACGTACTCCGTCAATCCGTACTCCAAGCTGATCGTCTATGATCAGAGTCCATTCGACGACGAGAAACCGTCCGTGGACAGCGCGGCCACGCAGTGGCTGGACCGCATTTGCCGCGACATCAAGCAGCGGGATCTGAAGGATGCCGCCAGCTACGTCCTTTTCCAATGCATGGAAACGCGCCCCCTGGAACCGATCCTGCTCAACGCATTCAACGAGCGACTGCTCGAGTACCCTCCAAATCACCCCATGGGCAAGCATACCCGGGATCATGATGAGCTGGGCTCATGCATCGGCATCCATGACATCTGCCGAGGCTGGGTAGATCTTAAGCACATCTCAAGGACACATCATGCCATCGTGTGCCGCAGTTGCGGACTACGGGTCGTCATCCCTGTCGACATCCAGACCTACGGGCAACTCCGTGGATGGCTGGCAACATAACTAGCCGCCCTCTTCCACACCGATCCAACTCCAGGGTCGGTGTTTTGATTGACAAATACTCCATTTTCTTATGTAGTGGCCGAGCCCTTTCAACCCACAACCATGAGGTGAGGAATGACCGAAACAACACGGATTGCGCTCGTCAATGGGGACGGCATTGGACCGGAATGCATGGTGCAGGCGATTCGCATTATCGGAACCGCTGCAGAGACCTTCGACAAACTTCGTATCATCTGGGCTCCCGCTCCCATGGGATGGAACGCCTTCCAGAATCCAGAGCTCGAGGATACGTTCCCGCAATCCTCCTTTGAGACGTGCAAACGCTGTAAGATTGTTTACTTCGGTGCCGTTGGCGACAAAGAACTCGACAAGACGTTGGGTGAGAAATACCCACACATGAAACCGGAACGCCGCGCGCTCATCGACGGCCTTCGTTACGGACTCAATCTGCTCATCAATCTGCGCGTATTCCGCCAGGGTGATGTGAACCAGCACTGGGGCCGCTATCTCCTGGAAGACGGCTATATGGGCGACGAGCTGCTACGACGTCTGCTTGAACTCAAGGGAGTTCCCGGCGTACCGGACGATGTCACGCGCCGTGTAACGCAGCATGCTGCGGAGCAGCTCGGCCTCAAGTTCGGCAACGTCAAGGTTGCAGACGACGAGGAGCTCGTAGGCGAGTTCGCCTACTACACCAAAACCAACCTCGAGGCGTATGCGCGCTATCTGTTCCAATATGCCAAGGACAACGAGCTTCCCGTGCTCAACCTGCATAAAGCCAACGTCCTCAGACGCTCCAAGCTCTGGAAGCAGACCATAGACCGTGTACATGCACAGGAGTTCTCCGACATCCCCTACGCTGAGCAGTTCATTGATGCCGCCAATGCGCTCCTGGTGGCCGGTACGCTTCCCAATGGAGTCATCCTCGCTGGAAACGAACATGGCGACATCGGCAGTGACGGAGCTGCCGGGCTCAAACCCAAGGGTAAAGATACGGTTCCAACACCTTTATCTTTAGGCGAGATGTACTCCGCGTCCATCAATCCGACGGAGGGGTACGCACTCTTCGAGAGTGGTGCCGGAACGGCTTGCGACATCGCAGGTCAGAACAAGGCGAATCCCGTCGGTCGCATCCTGGCCGGCGCGGAGATGCTCCAGTTCATCGGCGCGACGGAGGCTGCAAAGGCAGTCCGTTACGGTGTCCAGAGGACCAAGGAACAGGGATTCGTCACCACCGATCTGGCCAGTCCAGCGGAATTGGGCGCCAAGGACCCGTGCATCCTCGGAACCAAGGAGATCAGCGACAAGATCTTACAGAACATGCTGGACGCGTAGATCTCACCACACCACTTCCGCCCTTCCCGGCACGAGCTAGGAGGGGCGTTGTTTTGTAACCATCAGGACTTGACGTGGTAGTAAAAAACTGTTAGGTTCACTGATCACCGTCCTTTCCACCAACTACCTATAAGAGGAGTCAATGGCCAAAATCTGCCCACATTGCCACGCTCCTCTCACGGAGCACCGTCAGTGCATCAACCCGCAGTGTCCGGACTACAAGGTTTGCGAATACTGTGACACGCGAATGGATATCTACCACGTTTGCCCCAATCCAACGTGCATCGGAAATCTGAAGAAGCGATCCGTGCTTCCTCATGATGCCAGAACAGAAGTTCCTGACCGACCGACGATGATGTTCGATGTCGTCATGGTCACCTGTGACAAGTGCAAAGAGGACTACGAAAGCGTTGCAGAACGATGCCCGCACTGCGGTGCCATTCCTCTGGAATCTAACCCTCCGGGAGACCGCGCGACACTTCCCACGCCCATCGAC
>WJLE01000128.1 GCA_014728655.1 Candidatus Uhrbacteria bacterium | reverse complement strand
CATCCGATAGCGTACCAAGGGTCGCGCAATCTGATGCCGTTCTATCTCATCAACGCATGCGACATCCGTCAGCTTTGCATGTAAGCGTGCGAATGTATCGTACTGTTTCGTTTTGGTTTCCCGTAACAGCGAGCGGAAGCTGCGCAGTCCTTCCATTCCTTCAAAAAAACGTACGACGGGCTTGGAGCGATCCGAACGATGAAGCGCGAGCAACTCCGGAATGAGTGATGTCACGGATTCCTGCTTCGTCCGAGCCATCCGAACCTCCTCGTCGATGAGCTCCGCCAGACGCTTCGGATTCTCCGCGTAAAACAATGTGCGCTTTTCATCTTCCAGGCACGAGACCAGTCCATGCCCTTTCAGGGCATCGATGGCAGCATAGATCGTACTTCGATGAACGGTGGAGTGTGTTGCGATCTCCTGCGCCGTCGAGGAACCCCGTTGGATCAGGGACAGATAGACGCGGGCTTCCTTGTCACTTAACCCGTACTCCATGAGACGCAGGTACATGGATTCCGACATAGGCGTTTAGCTCATCATGCACCCAACCACTTCGTCAATACGGGAAGCGTCTGCTTAGCCGTCATTTCCCAGGTAAACTGTTTCACACGCTGCAGACCCTTGGTCTGCAAATCTGCGACAAGCCCCGGATCACTTACGAACCGCTCCATGGCACGCGCCGTGGCATCGATCCCGTCCGGAGGGACGAATAACCCGTTCCCCTGCCCTACGACCTCCGGCATGCTGGAGTTGTCCGCAACGATGACAGGCGTTCCGCAGGCCATGGCTTGAATCGGCGGAATCCCGAACCCCTCATACCAGGCAAGATTGAGGTACCCGGTTGCGCCGGCCATCAACAACGGCACATCCTCCTCAGGGACATAGCCCAACTCAAGGATCTGATCCTGATATTTCGATGCATTGATCTGCGCTTTGATCTCAGAATACTGATAGCCCGGCTTCCCCGCCAGAACGAGCTGTGTGGGATCCCCCAATCCGCGATGAACCTTAAAGGCATCGAACGCCTTAATCAGATTCACCAGATTCTTTTTCGCCTCCAATCGACTTATGAAAAAGAAGTACGGTTTTGGAATGTGGTATTTAAGCAATACCTCATCTACCCCCGCCTGCTCCTGCTGCCGGTAGCGGTTATGATCAATACCCAGGTGCGTGATGGCGATGTTTTCGGGTTTCGCACCATACAGCGCGACTAGCTCCTTCGCAGAGAATTCGCTCACCGTAACGATGCGTGCGCTCGTACGCACGATGCGGCGCGTGGTGTGGTCGTGATAGCTCTTATCCGCCTGTTTGTACAAGTGGGGCATGCGCTTAAACCCCACGTCATGAACCGTCACAACGCTGTTATCCGGACGGATTGGTGGCAGTACGTGTGCCGGTACGAACAACACGTCACACGGACGCCTCCACATCTCCCAGCTCATGCGCACCTGTGTCCAAAGCCGCTTTGGCGGCCACTTGGCACGAACCTCGAACCAGTTCTCCGGCAATGTCGCCAGATCCTCTTTTAGCGGCTCTCGTGTATATAAAATCCACTGATTCCCATCGTTGATGGTCAGTTTCTTCAGTTCCTGAATGAGGTGATAGGCATACCACTCCACTCCGGTCTTCTGTTCCTTGTTCGCGCGACTCGCGTCGATCCCGATGAGCATAGAAATAGTTTAGCGGGTGAGCGCTATTTTATCCACATGGATACGTTCCTTCAGATATGAGACGGACTGGGACATGACATGGAACGCCTTCATTTACATCATGGCAAGTCCGAGCGGAACGCTCTATACGGACGTAACGAACAACCTGGAACGTCGCGTATTTGAGCATAAAACAAAGCGAAATAAAGGATTCACATACA
Organism: Candidatus Uhrbacteria bacterium; assembly: GCA_014728655.1. Lineage (GTDB taxonomy): Bacteria > Patescibacteriota > Patescibacteriia > 2-12-FULL-60-25 > 2-12-FULL-60-25 > 2-12-FULL-60-25. The sequence goes on along the minus strand of WJLE01000128.1, from coordinate 2,374 downwards.
AATACGGATGTACGAGACTTGTGTACTACGAAGAGATTGGAGACATAGTCGAAGCAATCCGGCGTGAAAAACAGATTAAAGGCTTGCTGAGGAAAAAGAAGGAGGCACTCATCCGCTCCATCAATCCCACCTGGCTTGACCTAGCGCAAAATCTGTTTAACTGACCTTTTTATTCAAATCAACATCCGTCAACATTGCAACGCAACAAATGAATACACAAACAATCGTCCTCCTGAGGCGCTAAAAATACCCGCAAAAGCAGGAATATGACGCTTACGCATTCGCTGAGCCAGGATCTCCGGTTTGCAAACGCTTCTCGTACTTCTTCAACACGATCTGCAACGCTTCCTCTAGATCTACATTGAGCGCATTCGCTAAAACGAATAAAGAAAAATAGACATCCCCAAGCTCCTCTTTGATCTCAGGTCGGTCCACCGGAGATTCCGTCCCATAATTCGTCCGCATTAAAATCTCCTTTGAGACCTCCCCGACTTCAGAGACAAGATCCAATGCACGATACTCTGGGGAAAGACTCAAACCGTGCTGTACGCAAAACGCGTTAACCTCCTTTTGATTCATAGTTACGATGAAAAGATGCTCCGCTTATAGCTCTCTAAGTTCTCCAGCGCGATGCCGGTGCCTTTGGCCACGCAAAGCTGCGGGTCATTGGCGACGAAGGCCGGAACGCCGGTCGCTTCGCTGAACAATCGATCCAAGTTACGGAGCTGGGCAGATCCACCGGAGATCACCATCCCTTTCTCCATCACGTCCGCGGATAGTTCCGGCGGTGTATTGTGAAGTACATCTTTGATCGCTTCAATCATCCCCTGGAGTTCATGCTGGATGGCATCGGTGACGTCATCGGAGTTGATCGTCGTAACACGCGGAAGTCCAGAAACCATGTCGCGTCCTTTGACCTGCATCTCCAGTTTCTCTTCCAGGTACAGCGCGGACCCGATCTGGATCTTGATCTCCTCAGCCGTCCGCTCCCCAACGGCCAGTCCATACTTGCGACGGACGTGTTCCGTGATGGCCGTATCCAGCTTATTCCCTCCGATACGAATGGAAGAACTCGAAATGATCCCTCCCAACGAGATCACGGCGATCTCACTGGTTCCACCACCGATATCGATGATCATGTGTCCGGACGCCGATCCGATGGGGATATCCGCTCCGATTGCCGCCACCACCGGCTCCTTGATGATGTAGGCCGCCTTTGCACCCGCGCTGATCGTGGCATCGATCACCGCACGACGCTCCGTGGAGGTAATCCCACCGGGAACCGCGACCATCACCTCTACGCGGAACAATCGCATGCCGCCCAGCGCCTTGTTAATAAAATAACGCAACATCGCTTCGGTTGTTCGGTAATCTGCGATGACACCGTCCTTCAGCGGACGCTTTGCCACGATCGTATCGGGAGTGCGTCCGAGCATCTCCTTGGCCTCCTTGCCCACGGCCAGGACCTTTTTATCCACCACGGAGATCGCGACCACGGAAGGTTCGTGGATGATAATGCCGCGCTTGGGCATATAGACCAGCACGGTTGTCGTTCCTAAATCGATCCCAATCTTCTTGGCGAACATGGATTATTGATTACACGTTGTGTTCAAAAAGAGACTTCAAAGCTTCGGTCAAGCATCGTATTGGAGATCACCCGATAATGCGGATCTCCCCATTCCGCCTCCTCCTCGGGCGGGACGGCACGCATCACGTTCTTACCGAATGAGAGGTCCAGCGTCAACGCCGCCTCATCATTCCCCGACTGCTTCTGCCAGTCAAGGCGGTACCGCTCCTCCCGGATCTGCTCGGCCACCGCAGGTGGTAAGCGATAGGTAAACGAAAGCTGTTGCTGCCCCTGCGGCTCGATGCTCCAAAACGCTCCGAAGACGGTTTTTCCCAACTCCTTAAACACATCCACCTGCCCGGGGATAAACCGACCATTCACAAAATGACGATCCGTCAGCATGGCGCCCTGGGAATCGATCAGCTCCGAACCCTGGGGCACATACACACGTGTATAGGTCCGGTAGACCGTGAATTTATAGTTAATCGGATCCGTGGGATCGGCATAACCGGGAGCATTGTTCAGGTAATCCAACGTCACCGTTGCTATGACATTATTCGGATCTGTCGCATCCAGTTCATAGGAATAGTTTTTCTCCACCACGGCATCCGTTTTCAACGCTGCAAGGTTCGCATCGATGATCATCAGGTAGTCCCCGTCCGTTCCCTTCACACGTCCGGTCCAGCCAAAACGATCCAGGCGAGCCATGAGGTCCGGATCCGTGACGTAGATGAGGAACTGTTTCCGATTCAGTGCGTTTGTGAGCTCGTCCAGCAACTGCGGCCACTTGGACGCAGGCAGCTTCAT
>WJLE01000019.1 GCA_014728655.1 Candidatus Uhrbacteria bacterium | reverse complement strand
CTATCGGATGCTATACGTGTGTGATCCTAAAGTGCGCATTCCCACTTTACCGGAGGATGTACGAGATCGGGTAGAAATGCGTTTTGCCAACCAGATCTCGTTTGATTTTGACGGGGAGATCGGAATTCTAGATCGATTGAGTTATGTAGCATCCGCAGAGCCAATCGTTCAGATCAGTGTGATTGAAAGTGAGGGGCTATCCAGATTGTTGCGAGCCCAGTTCGAGCTGAGTTGGCAGCAGTCGTCCCAAAAGCGCGTCGATTTTTCAGCGCAATAAATAAGCCTCGACCTTTGTGAGGAGACCGAGGCTTGAGATTCAAAAAGAAAGTCGTGGGTTGGCGTTTCCGATGCACCGTGCTCAGTTCGATATCCAGAACGGGAGTCGTTTGAGCATCGTTCGCCGTGAAGGGCACCAGATATGGTATGCGTAAAGGTCCTGAAACCCACCCAAACCACAGTGGATGGACGTTGGAACCGATTGCCGTTCCAAGAGCGATCCACACGGGAGCCCCGGGTCATGACGCATCTGTAGCGGGCTGAAATCCGTTGCATTGCTCGGGATCTCACAATTCAGCCGTTTGATGGTCTTTTCCAAGGAAGTTGCCAGCACCTGAGAACGTTGAATTTCTGAGAACAATGGATGTGACCTCCTTCGCTGGTCCCCAATCAGGATTCATCCCGATGGGGAGGGTTGCGTTTGTGGTTTGTTCTCAGATGCGTAAAACAACTATATCAGAATCGTTACAGAAAAATGTAGATCTTGGACAACAGGTGAATCGATAATCGTCCGTTATGATGAAATATATGGCTAAAAATCGCCATTTTTCAATCGTAATTCGTAATGCCTAGCTACCTTGACAAAATCATTATTTTATGCTATTGTGCTTGGTTCTCATTGGGTGATTTGCCTGGTTGAGAAAAGTTCCGTGAATCCTCACGGAGCGTGCCTGCGTCTTAGGACAAGGGCATTTCAGCCGGTCTTTCACATGACAGAGAGACTACCCCGCGGCTTAGAACACCGCGGACAACCTGGAGGAATCGTGAACAACATCATACAAATGGTACTGGTCACACTCCTCGCCGTGTTCGGCGTGGGGTGCAGCGGATGGGACTCCCTTCCGCACAACGAAGACTGTGACGACTGTAACGACCGCGGCCCGGCTCCGGTCCCTGCGACGACGCAGCCGTCAACGACTACGGTCCAGCCCGGACCAACGGTCATCTACACGCCGAACCCCGGCGCGCAGACGCCGGTCTTCACCGCTCCGGCACCGTCGAACTCCACGGTCTACATTCCGATCGCGTATCCACAGCCCGTCCAAGGCGAGCAGTGCACGAACGCGCCGGAATGCGGCGGCTGCGCAACCTGCGAAGCGTTGTGCGGCTGTTTCGGTGGCGACGCCGTCTTGTGCGCCACGCATTGCGATGCGCTGCGCAACGGAACCGTGCCGACGACGACCGATCCCACCCCGCAGCCGAATCCCACGGCCTGCATCCCCAACCAGCAGCGGTCCTGTCCGTGTCTGGGCGGGGGAATGGGCGTTCAGTCCTGCGAGGCATCCGGAAACGCGTACGGCGCCTGCGCCTGCGCGGATCCCACCCCGCAGCCGAATCCCACGGCCTGCATCCCCAACCAGCAGACGGCCTGTGCCTGCCAGAACGGGACGGGCGTACAGGTCTGCAACAGTGCGGGAAGTGCGTACAATACCTGTGCGTGTCCGGATCCTACGGATCCCGGTCCGGTGCAGGCGTGCGTTCCCAATCAGCAGGTCCACTGCGCCTGTTCGAACGGGCAGGGTGTTCAGGTCTGCAACAGTGCGGGAAGTGCGTACGGCACGTGCCAATGCCCCTCGAACCCTCCGACGAACACCGGTGGAACTTCCGGCAGCGGAGGTACCGGGGGATCGGGTGGTACGACGGGCGGAACCTCCGGCAGCGGAGGTACCGGCGGCTCGGTGACACCTTCTCCGGAGGACATCGTGACGTACGTCATTACCATTCAGACGGATTCGGGTCGCGACAAGCCGTTCAGTGAT
>WJLE01000018.1 GCA_014728655.1 Candidatus Uhrbacteria bacterium | reverse complement strand
GTCCGGAGGGAATGCCGTGGTTACCGCTACGAGCTTATCCAGCTCCGGGGAATAGACCAACGCCTTATCACTCCAGATCAGAACCTTGTCACCGTTTTTTGCATCTTTATAGAAAATGGGATTTCGACTTCGGACCAGATCAATATTACTAATGGTTGCAACGTAGGGTGACTCCTCCTCGTTCACGAGGATATGCCGTTTCACTCGGTCGATCAGTGAATCCACATGCGCCTCCAGCTGTTCCTTCGTATCAAGCTGTGGCTCCGCTGGCTGTTCAATGGAAGACTTGGTCACGGATACGCCCTTGATCAATAAGTAGGCTGCGGTAAGCCCCATGGCTATCACGATGATGAGCACCAGATAAGACCTTCCTACCGTTGGCTGTTTACTTGATGAAGAATGGTACATCGGTTTCGGCTGCTCTAACACCGGCTCTTCCGTTTTTTTGGAAGCGCTTGTTTTCTTTGTAGTCGTTTTCTTTTTTGGAGGCATAGATGTGTATGCGTAATTATATCACAAACATCCTGTTTGATGACCGATAAAACCCAAAGCAACCCCTTTTACCGTTTCGATTTTTTAAACGTATGGGTGTTTTGGTTTTGATTTTTTTTCAACCAATATCCACCAAGCATACGAATCCGATGCAATTGGCAGTATCGATGAGAACGAGAATGGATGACCAACAAAACTGCTGGTCGTTTTGAAAATGGGTTAGATAAGTGCTGTACGACTTATCTATTATTCAGTTTACGCCATAAAGGTCAGAACAGATAATACACAAGATCATTTGCTTCATTTAGCGAGAATAGAAGATTGAAAAAACTGGGGATAACTTATGATGCGTAATGTAATCCCTAAACATACAGCATCTTAACAGCGTTCTGCGTATTGATGTTTACTCCTCTTCAGAACGGTTTGTTTTATACCGTGAACTCAATGCACGAGTTCAGTGATACGGTTAAAAAATTCGGTCGTATTAGGTATATGATTGTTCAAAACAGGAAAAGTTGCCCAATAGAAGGAGAATATCGTTTAAATATGCCGCTATTTTTGGTCTAAACATAAGAATGACGTATATTGCCTTCTTATCTGTCGTCACACACGCTTATGACCACAACAGACTCAAGAATGATACGATTGTTCTACAACCATATAGATCCCTCCGGTAGGGGGTTATCTAACCACCTTGCTCTGGCGTCATCCCGAGCTGTTCGAGGGACCCGTTCAAGGCATAGGGCGTGGTCTATAAACAACAAACACGTGCCGACACTCCGTATCTGCGAAAAGCGTATTTCGTTCAGATCCTCACGATCAGCCCCCCTCATTCAGCTATTCATACAAACGACCGCGTCATGATACCGATCCTGTTCTGTGTCGTGATGACTTCCTGTAGCTTGCAGAGCAAGTGATCCCACAAAGTTGTGTGACACTTCCAAGCAGAAGAGCCACTCCGAGAAACAAAACAGCCTCGAGACAACGTCTTGAGGCTGGTTCGGTCCTGGAGAATCCCAGGCCATTTTGTTTTTGTTTTCGAATCCTTATTTAGAGGATTGGAGTTTTGATTTTTTCCGGGTTGATCAGTAAGTGGTGGGTGGGATCTAAAAGGTACGAAACTTCTGATCTTTAACCCTGCACTCATTTTAACAGTGAATGTATAGGGTCGAGTAATCGCCAATGTTTAAGCCAAAAAGTGCATTGTGTAGTCTGTGGATAATCAAATGAATAACTTTTGTTTTGTCCTTACTCCAGGTTATGTATCAATATCGTATGCAGAGCATTATGCCCATTATTAGCCAAGTTGAGCTGTCTACAATATTGATTCATTGGACCCTCAGAGAGGGGCTTACGAGATCTCATCAACCCCCTCAAGGACCAAGACCTTGCACGGACTTCGTTCCGCATTCGGATAGCTTCAACTATCCCTGTTCGCAGCCTCTGCATCCACCCCACTCCCCCGGTTCAACGAGAGCCGATCTGGGCGCCGACGAAGATCATGAATCGTAGCAACGAGTACGCCTAATCTGATTCCAGATTTAACATCGAAAGGACCTGGCTGAATTAATGTGGTAGTCATGCTCCCAGCAACGCTCCCCATGATCGAATTGAGCATAACGAACCATCAGATAGACTCCCGTTACCAGCAACGACTCTCACACGCATTTCGTCTAATGCAAGGTCACATTCTTTTTCCTCGGAACGACGAATGTCATATGGAATACCGTGGGATGTGTCAGCGTCATTTATGGATATATGCTGCGTCACTCGATAGATGAAGCCAGTCTCATTAACGTCATCCCAAACCTATCGAAGGATACGTAGAAGAACGTATTCTATTTTGCAATTAGAGTGAGCAAGGCCGTTCATCACCATTGGCAATTAGGCTCCCACGTCCCATGTAGCGATCCCTCAACGACCGCGTAGAACACGATCCCCTCGGGGGGACTTACTGAATTGATCTAAACAGCGGTAGATACGGATTTATCATGCTGATGAGTACCTGCAACATGATTACATTCGCTATAACAGACAACCGGTCATTCAAAACCATCCAAACCCAATCACATCGAAAATGAGCATTTAACGAATAGTTAGCAGCCAAACGCTGATATCCGAACGCACTAGAACGATAACGCGCAATCTATGTCAAAAAACCGCCACCTACAACCTATCTACTCCCTATCCATAACCTTCTCACACTTTATCCACATTCATAATATTTTGCTTAATTTAGTACAAAAAAACTGTGTATAACACAGCCTTTGACGATTTTTCTAAGAAACTTTGTGGATCAATTTTCACCCATCACAGCAGCGGCAAACGCTGCATCATTTCCAAAGAACAGGTAGATAATTCCAAGCGTTGCGAATAGGAAAATCAAAACGCCATACCAGTGCAGGGCATGACTAACCCAGAAGGCTGCATCTTTGAGGATTTGCTGCTTCTGCTTCCGATAAAGCCGGGGCATAAGGGTATTATAGCAAAAAGGCAGCTCTTAGCCTTTAGCTATTGGCTGCTAGCTATTAGCCGCAGCTCGTAGCAGGAGGCCAAAAGCCAGATAACAAAAAGAACGTCATTGTCTTGGCGCTGGGCTACTCTCCCGGGACCGGATTGGGTCCAAGTACCATCGCTGCTAATGGGCTTAACTGCTGTGTTCGGGATGGGAACAGGTGTACCCCCATCGCTGCAAGCACCAAGACGATTACGTCCTTTTCTATGGAGTTCCTCAGAACATTGTAAGTACAGAGTATGCTTCGTACGACAGTCACGCACACTTGGAGCCATCCTTCCTGGATGGCCGAGACATGGGACAATTAGTACCGCTTGGCTGAGGCTATCACTAACCTTACACCGGCGGCCTATCAACCTCCTCATCTCGAAGGGTCCTCATCATGAAATCTAATCTTGGAGACGGCTTCACGCTTAGATGCTTTCAGCGTTTATCCTAACCGAACGTCGCTACCCTGCGATGCCCTTGGTAGGACAACAGGTACACGAGAGGTTCGTGCATTCCGGTCCTCTCGTACTAGGAATGCGACTCCTCAAATTTCCACGCGCGTAGTAGACAGGAGACCGAACTGTCTCACGACGTTCTGAACCCAGCTCGCGTACCGCTTTAATAGGCGAACAGCCTAACCCTTGGGACCTTCTCCAGCCCCAGGATGCGATGAGCCGACATCGAGGTGCCAAACCTCCCCGTCGCTGTGGACGCTTAGGGGAGATCAGCCTGTTATCCCCGGAGTAGCTTTTATCCGTTGAGCTTCCGCCGTCCGATTTCGTACGGTCGGATCACTAAGTCCTGCTTTCGCATCTGCTCGACTTGTAGGTCTTGCAGTTAAGCTAGCTTATCCCTTTGCAGAATCAGTGCGATTTCCATCCGCACCTAGCTAACCTTTGTGAACGCCTCCGTTACCTTTTGGGAGGCGACCGCCCCAGTCAAACTACCCACCAGATACTGTCTCCTAGACCGGATTCACGGCCCAAGATAAGACTTCCGACAGCCTAAGGGTGGTATCTCACTGATGTCCGAGGACTCCCACCTATGCTGAACAGAGAAAGCCGAAAGCCAATATCAAGTTGTAGTAAAGCTTCACGGGGTCTTTTCGTCTGACTACGCGTACAGGGCATCTTCACCCCACTTGTAATTTCGCCGAGTTCCACGTTGAGACAGTCAACAACTCGTTATGCCATTCGTGCGGGTCGGAACTCACCCGACAAGGAATTTCGCTACCTTAGGACGATTATAGTTATCGCCGGCGTTCATCAGCGCTTGGATTCAAGGCTGCCTCCCGAAGGATTCACCTCTCCTCTTAACGTTCTGACACTGGCCAGGCATCACCCCCTATACATCACCTTGCGGTTTAGCAGGGAGCTGTGTTTTTGGTAAACAGTCGGTTGTTGTCTTTCGCTGCGCCCTACTCCTCTCGGAGCAGGGAGGCCTTATCCCGAAGTTACGGCCGCTGTTTTGCCGAGTTCCTAAACGTGGATTCTCTCGTACACCTTGGCACACTAACGCCCACCCACCTGTGTCGGTTTGCGGTACGGATACCATACAGTTAGCTCTAGAAGGTTTTCTCGGCACCCCATTCCCTCTCCTTGCCCGCCTTGCGGCAGACTCACGATCGCCCCGAGGCTAATGCTGTGCGGATTTGCCTACACAGCACCCCTGAGCGCCCGAAGGTTCATTCCAGGAACCTCGAGAAGTGCAAGAATGCGTCACTCCATTGAAACTGTACGGTAGTGCAGGAATATTAACCTGCTGTCCATCGACTACGCCTTTCGGCCTCGCCTTAGGTCCC
>WJLE01000127.1 GCA_014728655.1 Candidatus Uhrbacteria bacterium | reverse complement strand
GAGCTTGAGCTCACCAAGCGCCAGAGTCGCGTCCCGCACGATCTCGGCGTTCTGTGCGGCGCGGCCAAAGCCGATCCGCAGCAGAACGCCTTCGGCGACGCTCTCTGCGGAGATCTTATATGTCCGTTCGGACATATTCGTTCTCCTTTCTTTCACGGATGTATTTCCCCGGCTACCCGAGGTATTGCCCGTGAAAGGTTTCTGGCAGATCATCAGCGCCAGTCCTTAGATCCGAGTACCGTCGGATCTGCGGTCACACGACGAGTCTCTCTCCTCGTGCTGCCTCTGGCTCGCGAATGGCTTCGCGGGCAGGGGCAGGGGTTAGCTATCGGCCTTCAGCTTCCGGCCGATAGCCGATCGCTGAAGGCCAGAAGCCTGTCTGAGATCTCTTTCCCAAATCTCATTCTCCGTATCCGATGAGTCATCCGATCCGGGGAACGAGAGGAAGGGGTGCAATCCTTCCTGCTCAAGTGGCTTTGAGCACCTCCAGCTATGCGTGATGCAGCTTACTGGAGGTGCGACCTTAACCAACGAACGCGTTGTTCACATGCTAAGGTCGTTTAATTGTCAAAGGTTCGTCACTCTCTAGGGCTATGCAGTCTGATGCTTCCGCGTTCCAGTCGTAGTAGCGACTGTCCCTGGGACGAATCTGATGATTCCTCCCGGGATGCACTCGATACTACAGAGGGCTCTGATACCCTCTGAGGGAGCCGGCTTGTTCCCGTATCGTCGTTTCCGACGATCTGCGGTATGTCCTACCGGATCCGGAGATGTTCTTGCGAACATATTTCAGAGTTGCGGCTGATCGTCTTGGAGAAGGATCTCTCTCCCTCATTTTCCAAAATGGTCAGGATCGCGAGTGATGTAAGGTTCGAAGGGAAGGTGCGTTTCCGATGAACTTCCGGACCAGGACCGTTCCGTCATGTCTCTCCCCGACGGGATGGGCACAAGGTCTGTGGAAGTCTTCGGAACTTGAGGATGTACGGGAGTAGGGGGTAGAGGAAGGTGCGGCGGTGATTGTGATTTCGGGCCGGTTTCTCTGCGACTCCCGTATCCTGAAGTTCCGAAGGGCTAAAGAACGAAAAACGGTGGTAAAGAGCGGTTGTCATCTCTGGGTTGGAGAGTACAGCCGTTCTTTATCACCGTGTGGTTTGGGAACTTGCTGACTGGTCTCTCACCCCCAGTCGATGTTTGTGCTTGTAAGGTTCTGCTGCTTTCTGATCTTGTAACGACACTATAGCATAGTTTAGTAAACTTGTCAAGAGGTAAAAGTCAGTATTTGAATATTTTAACTAAAATTAGCCAAATATTACTATATATAATTGCCAAATAGAATTTGACGAATATGAAAATTTCTGATAGGATGCACGCATGAAACATCCGATGCACTTTCCCATCCTTCAGGAGATCGGCCTTAATGAGGCGGAATCCCTCGTATTTGAGGTCTTGCTGGAGGAAGGTCCACAAAAAGGCTCAACCATCGCACAAAAGACGGATTTGGCACGAGGAAATGTCTATAACGCCCTATCATCGTTAAAAGATAAGGGGTTGGTCCATGAGCAGGGAGATTCAAAAATTACCATGTACGCTGCATCGGATCCGGAGCGTTTACGGAACTTAATTGAGCAAAAAAAGGCATCCGTCGAGGCATTACAGGGTCAATTTGAAGCAATTGCGCCACAATTAAAGGGGTACTATCGGTTGTTTACGAAACAGCCGACGATCCGTGTATTTGAAGGCGTAGAGGGGCTAAAGGACTTATATCGAGAGATTCTAAAAGCGAAAAAGGATGTTTATGCCATTGTGAGCGCGGATGAGCCGGATCCGAACCTCTTTCGATGGCTACGCACGGTCTATAAAGATAAGCGGATCTCTGAGGGAATCCGTGTGAAGGGGATATCTTCTGCGACGGAACGTGGACGTCAGTTACTTGGAAAGGCAGAAGTTGAATTGAGAGAAGCGCGAGGATTAGACCCCCATTACTATCCCTTGCGCGGGGAGGTGAATGTCTTTGGCGATTCCGTTGCCTTTATTTCCTACAAAACGCACGATCTATTCGGCTTGATCATCGAAAGCGCGCCACTTGCAATGACGTTTCGATCCACGATTCTTGCACTCTTTGATGCTGCGGGTCACTCTGCAGCAATTGGCACGTCTCTCAGCGGAGGAGCGTCAAAAACGGCGTAGCGGCTGCCGGGTTCGTCTCGATTTTCAAAAAAACGCGTGACACATCTGCCACCTTCTGTTTCGCGTTTAATATCTTCAATCATCTGTTCCGCATCGGTGTTCAGATTATAGCGCGCCATCGTAAAGGCGGTTGGTGCATGTCCAGAGTGCATCGCAAGCAATTGCTTCTGGGTTAAGGCTTCATCCATACTATCCGGTCTGGACCAGGTTTCCGGGTCTTTGCGAATGCGAACTCCACTGACGATCTGACCAGGTCGAATCTCTACCTCTTCCGTTCCCTCGATCACGAATCCGAACCGTTCGATGTATGCGGTGAGCACGGAAGCCGTAGGATCCGCATGCGCATGGATCGGACGATCTTCGCCTTCTCGGACCATTACCTCGTTGAGCAATGCCTCTCCGATTGCAGAACCTCGTAGCGTGGGTGAGATGTTCAGGGAGCCGGCGTACAGATCTCCATTTTCCAAGTCATCGAAACGGACAAATCCAAGAATCTTCCCATCTTTCTTCAGAAGATGAAAACGCGTTTGATCGTCTTCGGACGCGAATTTTTCCTCTAAGCTGGTTAGTGCCGCGTGTTTGAGTTTCACGTCCTTCCAGTTTTCCTGCGCAATGCGCATCATGGATTCTTGATCTTCATCCGAAAGCTCTTTTGGTAGCCGCTGCTGCATTTCCACTCCGCGCAATTCTTCGAACGGTACGTGCTTT
>WJLE01000126.1 GCA_014728655.1 Candidatus Uhrbacteria bacterium | reverse complement strand
GTCTGGGGAGATGAAATTATCCAGGGGAAGAAACCGCGCATCAAACAGCTCATCGAAACGTTCGAGAAGTATCGGAACCCCGTCATTACCGCCGTTCCCATCACAAAGGAACAAACTTCCCGGTACGGCGTCATTGATCCGAAGCAGCAGGTGGATAAGGATGTCGTCGAGGTCAACGGCTTGGTGGAGAAACCGGGTCCGAAAAAAGCCCCCTCCCTTCAGGCATCCATCGGTGGCTACCTATTGACCCCGGACATCTTCGAAGAGATTCACCGGATGAAGCCCGGTCACGGCGGAGAGTACGTCCTACTGGATGCGATTAAGATGCTCATGCAAAAGCGCCCGGTCTACGCCCGACAGATTACGGGTACGTGGCTAGATACAGGAACCCCGCTCAAATGGCTAAAAGCAAATCTGCACATCGCGCTGCAGCGTCCCGACATGAAGGCGGAGGTGAAAAAGATGCTGAAAGATCTGAAATAGAGATACGAGTGAACAGGTGAACATGTAAACGAGTGCAACGAGTGGCTTCAAACCACTCGTTCACTTGTACACGCATTCACTTGTTCACCCGATCTACGTACTCACCCTAAAGTGACAAACATCTCCGTCCTGCACGATATAGTCCTTCCCTTCGATGCGAAGCTTCCCGGCATCACGACACTTCGCATCTCCGCCCAGTGCGACGAAATCCTCCCAGCGACAAATCTCCGCCCGAATAAACCCTTTTTCAAAATCCGTATGGATTCGGCCGGCAGCGACCGGAGCCGCGCTCCCCTTCACCACGGTCCACGCACGCGTCTCCTTCTCTCCGCTCGTCAAAAAGGTGATCAGTCCCAATACCTCGTATCCGGCTTTAATCAATCGATCTAACCCGGATTCCTCCTGACCAACACTCTCGAGGTACTCCTTGCGATCCGCATCGTCCATGACTGCAAGCTCTGCCTCCATCTTAACGCAAACCGGTACGAGCGTGATTCCGCTTGCCACAAGATGCGGAACCGCCTCCTTCCAGGATTCGTCTTGTAGCTGGGTCTCGCTCACATTCAGTACATAGACCATGGGCTTCATGGTCAGGAGCGAAAGCGGTTTGAGCTCCTTCCGTTCCTCTTCCGTCCAATCCAAATCACGTGCAGGCTTCCCTTCCGCCAAATGTGGTCGGAGCTTGTCTAACGCACCCGACAGAATTTCTAACTCCCGGCTCTTTCCCGCCTTGAGCTGTCTCGACAGGCTCTCTGTGCGATGCGTTACCACGTCCGCATCCGCCAGCGCCAACTCCATGCCGATGATCTCCGCATCACGTTCCGGGTTCAACGCGCCTTCCACGTGCGTCACATCCGGATCCTCGAACGCACGCAACACCTGCGCGATCGCATCGCACTCTCGGATGTTCGCAAGGAACTTGTTCCCGAGCCCCTGCCCTTCCGCAGCACCCTTCACGAGTCCGGCGATATCCACGAACTCCACGGTCGTCGGGATGACCTTCTGCGACTTGGAGATATCGGCGAGCTGTGAGAGTCTCTCATCCGGCACCTCCACAACTCCGACGTTAGGGTCGATGGTACAGAACGGAAAATTCGCACAATCCACCGCGCTCTTCGTAATCGCGCTGAAGAGCGTGGATTTCCCCACGTTTGGGAGACCAACAATTCCGATCTGTAGAGGCATAGCGCATGGGAGCGTACCCGTTTCAGGCGGATCGGTAAAGGGTTGGGATCTACTTCTTCCTCGAATGAATCAGGCCGAATCCGGCAATAAGTGTGATGATGCCAAACATCACAAAACCATACACACAGGCCGGATAGCCCAAGATTGTTCCCGTTGCCACAACCGGACAACCGGCCGTACAGCTTCCGACAAGCTCCGTATAGGAGAGATAGCCGGCAAAGAGCGTGCCGGCGAATCCCAGCATAAAAATCATCTTTAACGCGAGATCGGGTTTCATATGGATACAGGATACCTCCTATGACTCAAAGAAAAAAACGGATAACGAAAACCCGTACCATGGCAATTTGGTACGGGGTAAGGTTAAGCGTGCGAACCTTAGGAAACTTCGCCCTCGAGAAGCAACTGCTGAACGCCAACGTAGCATCGCTGACAGAACGGCGGGTGCTCCAACCGATCACGCGTGAGCTCCAGCCATCCGTCCACAGCAACACGCTGGCGCATGATACAACGATTGGTGCAGTGAGGACCTCCGAACGCCTCCTGATCCATCGCATCCACCCAGGTCTTCGGACACAGTCCGAACAGATGGCCGATCTCGTGCATCACCGTGGTTTCCATGCATGCAGCGCGAACGGATTCGTCCACCTCCATACGCGCAAACTGATGGCAGGAGACGACGGATGCAAGTCCTCTGAAGGTGCATCCAAGAATGAAATTCACACCCTTCACACCTCCACCGGGATGCAGATCTTCGTGCAGCACCAACACATCGTAGTGCGGCTGATGTTGCTGCCAAACTTCTTGCGCGAACGCCTGAAGAATCGGCTCGATCACGATCTGGTTCCGGCGCTGACCACGTCCCTGCTGAATGTACCAATCAACGCTCATCTCGCTCACGAGCGATCCCATCTGACGCCATCCAGGCTCACGCCATACGCCAAAATTGTGAACGGGAATACCACTACGGACTCCAAGCAGATTCACCACACTTGTCATCCCTCGCATGGCGGCTTGAACATACACGTTCGGAACCCCTTCCTGAAACACAACGTAAATCGGTTTGAAGTGAGACACCTCAATCCTCCTTTATTTAGAATGCAAACGTCCACAACGAGGTGGACGACAAACGTTTCTATCATAAAACACCTGTTTTGTCAATGCGACGACGGTAACGCTTTAAACGATGTGAGCAATCCGTAATCCGAAATTCATCCTGAACGAAGTGAAGGATGCGCACAATCCGCAATTGAAAAAATCCGCCATGGGCGGATTATTTCATGGTGGACCCTAAGAGACTCGAACTCTTGGTCTCCTCCATGCCATGGAGGCGCTTTACCAGCTAAGCTAAGGGCCCAGGGTTGGATTTGTGCTGCCGATCATGCCAAAAAACC
>WJLE01000125.1 GCA_014728655.1 Candidatus Uhrbacteria bacterium | reverse complement strand
TACTGGTAACGAGCAGTGCGATGAAGAGCACAATAGCTCCGGCGAACCCAAGAAGGGAAACGCCGGGTTCCGATAGGAGCTGACCTAACTTTCCTCCAGCCTCCCACAGCGCAGACGGCTCAATCGGTACGTCTGCATGTGGAAAGGTCACCGTATGCACGAGTCCATTTAGGCCAACGAAGAATAACGCAAATCCAATGAAGTTCGAGGCATTCATGGGCAACTTATCCGGATCGATTAGATGGTAGCCCCAGGCAAATAGAATGACCGGAACAAAGAGCTTGTCCCAACCAAAAATCTGAGAAACCAACCGATCTACGGCCGTTCCAACGGAACCCGCGACTCCAAAAATTGAAAGCAGAACGAGCAGTCCCGCCATAAACAGAAACACCGTAAAGATCCCTTTACGGGTGCCCGGATCCAGAGAAAAATCGAGCTTAAACTTCTTACGACGTCCTCTTCTTCTTGCCATGGTTTACATCATCTTACATCGCTGGTTGGGTACTAGTAAATGGTAGAATGGTTGCGTCGTAAAAAGGATGAAGGGGGATTCGTATCATGAAAGCATAGATCCAATATCAACACGAAAACAAACACACAGGCGGGACGATTTACCATTCAACCATTTAACCGTTACCATCTCCTGATATGTCTACCATCTTTGCTAGAATCATTGCAGGCGAGATCCCCTGTCACAAGATCTGGGAGGACGACCGTTTCTTCGCATTCCTGGACATCAACCCTGTCCAACACGGCATGACGCTGATCATCCCAAAGGAAGAGATCGACAACAGCTTTGACATGCCGGACGAGCTGTATTGCGACTTCCTGAAGATAGCTAAAAAACTCTATGAGCCGATCAGACGGGCAGCCGGCTCCGAGCGTGTGGGGCTGGTCATCGAAGGCCTGGATGTTCCGCACGCACACATCAAGATGATCCCCATCTCAAAACCCGGAGATCTAGATCAATCAAATGCTAAGCCCGCCACGCCAGAAGCGCTCACAGCTATGGCGGAACAGATCCGCGGGAACCTATGAGATCCAAGGCGAGAGCAGAGCTCTAAACACTCGAAGGCTCCGGTCATGACCTATTTCATGGCTCAGCGAACGATATGCTTACAAAGCACCTCCCCAAGCAGCCTTACGACTATACGAGTGGATCAAAGAAGGAGCACGGGGAACCGTGTGTTGCCACAACACCTTATGCAAACATTGCCATCTTCCGATCCCTGGTCTACACCGACCGCAGTAGCTTCGGATCCTATGAGGATGGACGGCTGGAGTTCAAAGCTTCAAAACAGGCTCTGGAAGATGCGAAGAGCCATACCGGATACATCTATGTTCTTCGAAAAGAAGGCTTTGCTCCTTACGGCCCCGAGGAGAAGACCATGGAATGGCGATCTCCGAATGCTATGAAGCCAGAAAAGGTCATCAAGGTAACCCCAGATGACCTTCCACCGAATATTCAGGAAATAAAACCGTAGACAGCCTCGACCGGCAGGATCTCATCAAACGTACCTGTGGCGAGAGCCTAATCGTTCGATCACTTCATGAACAGTCATGTGCTCCCAAACGGCTCCATGCCGGAGATGCGCCTTGCAGCCTGAACGGGAAGCGAACCGATGGAAATGAGCGCATCCGTCAGCGCATCAATCTTTTTATTCGTCTGGCGAATCAACATGCCGTATTGCGCACCATGATCGACGAGCTTGTCGTCAAGATCGTCTTTGGTGACCACGGACGACAGGCCTATCTCAACACGTTTCACATGATCCTCAAGCGCATCAAATCGCTGATCAACATGATCGAAACGCTCGTCCATCGAATCCGCGAAGGACTGAATGGATTCGAGAAGCTCCTGTGTTGTAGGCTGTTCCCTCATATCTCCTCCCATCATGGCACGACTTACTCTTCCACGGACGGCGGAGACGTCTCCTCCGTATCCCCAGGTTCCACCTCATCCACCAATCCCTCGTTTGCTCGAAAGGCATCGATGACCTTCGTCCGAATTTCGTTGAGTAAGGATGGTCGCTCCTTGAGGGCGGTCTTTGCATTCTCGCGACCGAGACCCAGCTTCTCCCCTTCATAGGAGTAGGAGTTCCCGGAACGCTTGATCACGCCGTACTCCTGACCGACATCGAGAACATCCCCGGCTAAAGAGATGCCTTCATTGTACATAATGTCGAACTCACAGGTACGAAATGGTGCCGCGACCTTGTTCTTCACAACCTTGGACTTCACACGGTTCCCGATAATCTTATCCGCCTGTTTGATCTGAGCACTCCGTCGCACCTCCACGCGTAAAGAGGCGTAGAACTTGAGCGCCACACCGCCCGTCGTTGTTTCCGGGTTCCCATAGACCACGCCGATTTTTTGTCGTGTCTGGTTAATGAACACGACGACCGTTTTGGTCTTGGACACGATCGCCGTGAGCTTACGCAACGCCTGGCTCATCAGACGGGCCTGCAATCCCATATGACTGTCTCCCATCTCACCTTCAATCTCCGCACGTGGCGTAAGCGCAGCCACGGAGTCGACGACGACGACATCGAGCGCATTGGAACGGACAAGCGTCTCTACGATATCGAGCGCCTGCTCTCCGGTATCCGGCTGAGAGATGAGGAGATCGTCCACGTTCACACCGATCTTCCGCGCGTAGTCCGGATCCAGGGCATGCTCCGCATCCACGAATGCCGCCATCCCACCGGCCTTCTGCACTTCGGCGATGATGTGCTGGGCTAACGTTGTCTTCCCGGAAGATTCCGGTCCGTATATTTCCACGATGCGACCGCGCGGAACGCCCAAAATTCCAAGCGCAAGATCTAATGAAAGACATCCCGTAGAGATGACATCGACACTGGTGCGTTTGGACTCGCCAAAGCGCATAATAGCCCCCTCGCCAAAACGGTCCTTGATTTGTGCAATGGCTTCCTGAGCCGCTTGCATCCGTGGATCCTGTTCCGTGGATTTTTTTGGCATATGTTTCTGATGGATTGTTGGATTAATAGAAGGACGTTACAGAGCGATCACCGTTCTTACAACCATCCTTCTGATGGAATCGAATACATGCAGTGTTCCATATTTGTTCTATATGAACAATAGTCCACTATCGTACACGTTGGGGATAAAAAGCGGCCCTGCAAACGTTAGCAGAACCGCTACGAGTCGTTAGGGAACCGAGGGCGCATACCCGTTGTAATAGGGCGCTCCAGCGTTGTTCGGCTCAAAGACATACGGAACCTCCAGGTCACCAAGGGACAATGTGAGTTCCCCCAATGGCGCATCACAACCGCCTCCCCAACAGGAGTGATCCCCCCAGTAACTTCCGTCCGGTCGATTTACCTGAAACACGAACGACGTAACACCGGAGGCAATCGGAAGCTCGCAGTAAAGAAGCGTATCTGTTGGATCTTCGTCCATACACTCTGGGATGGTGTTCCAACCACGCGCGGTTCCGTCCTCCCGGTACCACCAGGCCATGATCTCGTATGTTCCGGTGATTCCGCCATCGTAGTAAAGCGAGACGCGCTCACTCGGAGCAGGATCCGTGGTGGGATCAGGTTCCGGAGGGCCTTCCGTCGGCAGATCAGGGATCGTTTCGAAACAGGTACAGGATCCGTATCCGCTCCCGTCCATGAAGCAATCCTTGAAGCCGTTCTCTCCGGTCGGACAAACGCAATCCTCGCGTTGATTCGGGATACAAACGGGTTCAGGCTCCGGATCTGTTCCGCCGGGATCCGGGCTTCCGCCACAGGATCCACCACTGGCGCAATCCGGAAGCGCCGGACAGGTCACAAGATCTCCCGGACCGAACGTGCGATCCTCGCGTGGACCGGCGACGTCGTCGAGCACCTCGTCCGGAATCGAAACGATCACATCCCAATCAAACCCCAATGCCTCGAAGACCTCACCGGACTGAATTGGAAGGCGCGTCTGCTGCCAGGTGACGATACTGACCTCCGTGGCCGTATCGCCTTTGACCAACGTTCCGGGACGTAGCATCCGGTCCGGTTCGGGATTGTAGAACCACTCCCGCCACAAGGTACCCAGGTAATCGGTTTGGATGTCCGCTTCCATAAAGCCCCAGGATTCCAGCACCTCCCAGCGCAAAAAGTCGTGCCGCGCACCCGGTCCTTCGTAGGCCACGACAATCGTATTCGTCATGGGCCGACGATACAGATACGTCTCCCCAAGGGACTTCACGGGATCCGTATGGAAGTAGCAGGAACGTTCCGTATCCGTCATAACAACGGCGTGCTCTACATCGTACCGATCGGTCTGGACCGTTTCCGGATCAATCGGAGCGATCTCTGTGTCGCTAACCACCATCCAGGCGTTCTGATCGTTGTCCCGCAGGAGCGTCCCGGACGGATGTCGTAGGACATTGTGATTGACGAACGTCACGGGATCCCCATGCCCTTCCACGAAGGTGACTGGATCGAGCCATAGATCGTGATGGTACGTTCCATCCGCATTCCGCACGAACGCCATCGGCACGTCGTACCCACGGACGTATTCCGCAAGCAGACTACGCACATAGGCCGTGGCAAAGAACCGACCCCGTCGGATACCGAAATGCAGATGATGCCAATCCGTATTGTAACCGGTGCCATGCCAGTAATGATCAATGTGACCGATGTACTGTCCGGCGCGGACAATGGTCCCGACAAGCGGCGCTCCGCGCTCTGCTTCCGGATCGTAGGACTCCGTCTCACATTCCAGATGCCCCAGAAGACTCGTGATGGCCTGCCCGTTTGGCAGAAGATGTTCCAGCAGCATGACACAGCCTTCATGCTCCGGGTTCGACGTATGGTCGGCGCCATAGTTACTGAACATGATGTTCGTTGTGATTCGCACGATTCCGTCCGCGGGAGCGTAAACCGGAGTTCCAACCGGCGTCTCCCCCGGCAACGTATCCGCTCCGAGATGCTGGTTCCCACCAAAGTATACGTTTGGCTCTCCGAACCCGAATCCGAAAGACGTACGATCCAGCCCCACGATGGGATACTGGAACGTGGTCGCAAACGGAATGCCGGATTCCGGATCGATGCTGAGCGGTGGTTCCCCACCCCCCATCACGACTTCGTTCACCGTCTCCTCGTCCGAAGGTTCGGACGCTTCCCAATCCGTGCAACTACCGATGAACAGCAGGAGCAATATCAGATGCAACCGTTTCATAACATTCCCTATTGATTGTGTGAAAGAACGTTCCCCGTTCCCGGGGCTGTCCGGTATGCATCGCGGACAGCGTCAGAAGCGGGCCGTGCGTCTCGGGGGATCTGCGGATCGTTTGTCAGCAGATCCCCCGAAGCACGATGGGTGGCGTGAACACCCGTGGCTCGCGAACCATACGCGCCCTCATCAGCCTCCTCGATGAAGCTGAGATGGACGTCGTCATCAGATCCGTTCCTCGGACATTGTACGTCCGCCGGATCTTCCAACGTTCAACGCGGATAGCGGATAGCACAACGGAATGCTCGAATCGTCGAGATCGTATTCCCCCTAAGGAAACAGGTTGGACGGCAAGAGATGTAACGAGCATCCCTTCCGCGGTGTGCGCATCAGCACCACCTGGATACGTCACCCCTGTTTCACGACCTCGAATCGTTTCCCCGATTCCGGAACTTGTTTTTGTGATGGTGCGACCATGGCGCTGCGCGTTGTGGCGATGGCCCTGGCTCACGATTACATGGTACGACGTGCAGAACACGGGTCAATTTTTCTGTCCGTGATGTCTGACAGCATTCCGTGACGCGTTTCCGAAAACCACAACTGTCCAGCAGAGGATAGACAAACGCATGGACAGGAAAATGGAATTAAACGCACATCCAAACGCAAACGTCTGATTCACACCTGACATCATCAGGCTGTCAGAATGGTCTGACAAAGGCCTGTGTTGTACGTGAAAGTTGATTGATGTTTGAACTTTCCTGTGGATAATCCCGTTCCTTACCTAAACAAAGCCTCCAATGAAGCACGATGCACCCATAGCTCACGAACACCAACCAAACCGGGATCGATAATGCGATCTTCAAAAATGGAAACCGGTTCGCGAAGGAAGCGATCAGCAACATCGCTTGTAACGCACCCTGTGCCGGATAGCTCAACCATGAAATCCAAGAACCGAACACTAATGCGACAGCTCCCCAAAGCATGGCGAACCCAACGATCGGAATCGCAAAAAGGTTCGTGACGAGTCCCGCCAAAGAAACCGATTCGAATGCCCAGAGCAGATACGGCGTTGTGATAAGCGTTGCAGCCGTCGTGGTAGCAACGATCTCCCGTAACCCAAACCATTTTGGGATCCAACGTAGCACGTGCGAAAGCGGCTCCGTCCAAGCGATCAGTCCCCAAGTGGCCAGGAAGGAAAGTGCAAACCCGGCATCGAATGCCAAGGCCCAGGGATCAAATAGCACCATGACGGTGCCCGCCATGAGGAGCAAGTGCACGGCCTGTGGCTTCCGTCCAAAGACGCGTGCCAGCACGGCAAGCCATCCCATGATCGCCGCACGTACCACGGATGCCTCCGCACCGACGAACAGGGAAAACAGGAGGATCGCTCCTCCGGAAAGGAGAATGGCTGTCGGCCTACGGTATCCGATCCAAAGAAAAAACGGCACGAACAGGCTGACCACCAATACGATGTTCGAACCGGATACGGCAATGAGATGCGTCATCCCCGCATACTTGAACGCCTCATTCGCCTCCGGTGAAAGGGAACGCTCGCCGTACAGGATACCGGCAAGCAGCGCGCCTTCATCGCCCGGAAGGATCCGATCGATATGACGAGAGATCGAGAGACGCCATTTGGCTAGTACGGCGATTAGATCCGTAGGAACGGCTTCTTCCACACGAACGGCACTCGTAGACCCGCGACATCGGAAGAATATCCCCTTCCTGGCATCCCACAATTGAAAACGGCGCTCGGATTTTTCATTCTTCTCCAGCCTACAAGTCACACGCCATCGCTCCCCCACAGCGATCCATTTCCCTTGTGAAGAAAAGGAAACATGAGATTTGGAATGGATATTAACCCCCTCAGCCACACGGACATCCAGCACCGCCTGATAGGAGCGCACGGAAGCAATACGACCTTCCATGGTGAGGACTTGCCCGGTTCGTAGCCCCAATGGATCACGAACCGAAGGAAGCGTCAGATCAAACCGGAATAGCCCAATTGCGCAAAAGATCAGCAGGATGCGCGCAACCCGATTCGGGATACAGCAACCCATGAGGAGTATCGCCCCCGGGATCCAAAGAGCAATCTGATCCAACGGCGTATAGGCGTGCAGCATCACGCCTCCAAGAAATCCCAAGGATCCACAGATCATGGTTTGCTGAAAGGAGTAGGCCTTCATTTACCATTCTGTACCACAGTTTATCAATGGGATATGCACAATGGGGAAAAAAGCATGAACTGCGTACGGATCCATCATGCATACGAAATGGAAACGGACCATGGATATCAGAAACCATGTCGCGTTAGATACATCGGCCATGATGCCCGACCAATCTCATGCCATGTTGCGTATCCATGCATCCCATGGCGCATCATCACCCGCAGGGTCGTCCCGAAAGATCCAAAAACCAATGCATTGGACGCAATCATTGACCAGTTTAAATCATTGGTGATCAAACGTATTTGACGGGCGGGATTCGATGGACCCATTTGGTAACGGTCGTATTGAGAATGCCTCATTCGTGATGAAACGGAATTGAATCTTGTTCGACCATAGATTCGGGACAACCCCATAAACTGACAAAGGCGTTGATTTCATAACCAACACCCATGTATCTTGATCGCATGAAAAAGATCCCCGACCTCAATACCCTATACAACTTCTTCGTTGACAAAAACACGGATTGGAAACCAAAGCTCGTCAGTGGTTTAGCGCTCCTGTATATTCTCTGGCCAGCAGATCTTATCCCCGATATCCCGATCTTCGGTTGGGCGGATGATGCAACGATAACGTTCCTAGCGGGCTGGTACTTGGCCCACAAGGTGAAGCAATACAAAAAGCATCATGCACAAAAAGAATCGAATTAACGTTTTCTACGGTAAAACTCAATGGTTCGCTGAAGGACTCGCTCAACCTCTTCTACGGGCATCGGAAAGCTGGCCGGTTTCTCATCCAACACGATTCGGTTGATCCGATAGAGGTGGTTGATCAGCTGCTCC
>WJLE01000124.1 GCA_014728655.1 Candidatus Uhrbacteria bacterium | reverse complement strand
GGTTCCGATAGACGAAATGTACTGAAAATTCCCCCAAAACACTTCCAAGCCCAACCCTTGCCAGATCAAGCATATTTTGCTAGTATTCGGCCAACATTAGCTGTAGAATACCCATATGTCATTACCCAGTCATCGGCATACTAAGGCTTCCAAGCGCCGCCGGGCCTCCCATTTCGCATTGGATAAGGCGGATTTAAGCAAAGACAAGAAGTCCGGAGCCTTGCACTTAAACCATCGTGCCGCACCGGATGCCGCCGAATACAACGGAAAGGCGATCTATCTTAAACCGAGTAAGCGAAAGGCGGAAAAAGCAGCCAAGCGACTTGAACAAAACAAAAAAGCAAAGCAAGCGTAATCCACTAATCCTCGAACCTTCCTAGCACCTTATGTCCAATCGCCACCTCTGCCGCGCACTTGCGCTCCAGTCCCTCTATGAGTGGGATTTTCATCGTACGGAAAAATCTTCGGTGGAACTGCTAAAACGAAACATCGAGGAATTCGCACCGGACTTGGAAGAGAAGGACTTTGCCGAACGGATCGTGCAGGGTGTCATGGATCATCAGGAGCACATCGACGGCCTTATTACGAAGTTCGCCCCGGATTGGCCACTGCCGAAGATCACGACCGTGGATCGTAACGTCCTGCGTATCGGAACGTTTGAACTCACATACACGCACGAGATTCCTTCCAAGGTTGCGATCAACGAAGCGATTGAGTTAGCCAAAACGTTTGGCGGCGAATCCAGTGGGAAGTTTGTGAACGGCGTTCTTGGAGCCGTCTTCCGCGATCAGGTTGCACAGGGCGTGGTGAAAGAATCCGATAAACCCAAGGAGAAAAAAGAAGAAGCTGCATCGGATGAAACAATGCAGGAAGAGAAAAAGAAACACAAAGCCGAAGGAGATGCTGTTCCTAAAGAACAAACCTCCAGTGGAGAGTTCCCGGAAACGCATCCGCACGTTGAAAGCTAGTACGTTGCGCGTAGTCCGTAGTCGCTACACCACGTACCCATCCTCATACTAATTATAAACGTCGCCAGCGATGGTTACGGAACGCTCCCGCGTTCCTGAGCAATCAGCTCCGTTCCCATCGGTGTCGTCGTTCTACCAAGAACGATATGGATCTCGAAAATCTCGCTCCATTAGAGGAGCGGCTCAACTACACGTTTAAAGACAAGTCCCTGCTTGTGCAGGCCATGACGCATCGCTCGTATCTGAATGAGCATGCGGATTTTCCGTACCCGCATAATGAGCGGATGGAGTTTTTAGGCGATGCCGTGCTGGAGCTAGTCGTCACCCGCCACCTCTTTTTGAACTATAGTAACCCGGAGGGAGAGCTTACCAACTGGCGCGCTGCGCTTGTGAACGCGAAAACCCTTGCAGGTATTGCTCGACAACTGAACTTCGAGGAGTTCCTGCTGATGAGTAAGGGGGAAGCCAAGGATGCGAACTCCAAGGCACGAATGTACATCCTCGCGAACGCCATCGAAGCCATTATCGGCGCTATCTATATGGATGGGGACTGGGAGGCCGCGGAGCAATTCATCCTGGACAATATCATCTCGCATCTGAAATTCATCCTGGAGAATGAACTGCACATCGATCCAAAGAGTAAATTCCAAGAAACCGCACAGGAACTCCTAGGCGTGACTCCGACCTATAAGGTCCTGGAAGAAACGGGCCCGGATCATGCCAAGGAATTCACCGTGGGCGTGTTCCTAGAGAAAGAACTGGTCGCCGTTGGTAAAGGAACATCCAAACAAGAAGCGCAGATCGCTGCAGCGGAAGAAGGTCTTAAAGTGAAAGGCTGGCAGGTGAAGACGGTGTAGGACGGCTGTTAGCCTTTAGCTGTTGCTTTTAACCGCGCGCTACGAGCTGCGGGCCGCAAGGCTCTTACTCTGGAGCCCGTAGCAAATCGACCTGCACGGTCACAGGCCTGCCCGCCATATCGACACGGACGGTGGACAGTCGTAACCCCGACATACAGGACCCAACCTCCTGTCACCTCGAGCAACGCGAGAGGTCAATGTCGAAGTTGTTGATCTGCTATCGGCAGATCCAGAACGTACATAGACCTCTCCCCCCGCACTGCGGGGGTCGAGGTGACAAGATGAGGGAAGCCTCCGGAAAAATGGTAATGAAGCCCGTAGCCCCAATCATGGTAAACAATCTCTCAATAAACCTGGGAGTTTTTGCTATCAATGCCTAGTACTCATACAATTTCTCAAAAAAAAATGTTTTTTTTAATAAGCAGCATCGTACCTCACAGCTCGTCCGAAAATAGGACATTGACTACGGACGCCGAACTAAAAACCACTAGTAAGCGGTTCGAAAAATCCGACTCAGCGAAGGGCAGCTAAAGGAGGGCCCGCGCGTGCTGAACTTCTCGTAAGGTCGCGCAAACCAAAAAAACCGTCGAAAACATTATTCGGAATAAAGTCTCGTAAAGAGAATTTGGGATCTAGGGGATCTTTAAAAGAGGCAAAAGCACGAGCGCGACAGCTGCACCAAGCACATGAAGCTGGTTGAGCCAGTAGTCGTAACCGACCAGCACCTTCCCCGAACGACACACCAATCCACCACTCGGAACGGTGTGTTTTTCGTTGCGCGCAGAACCGTTTACAGCCTGGCAGACTCATGGTATAAACCACCGGCAACAATTCCAGATGCGCCCGTGGTTCAATGGATAGAATGCCGGTCTTCGGAACCGGAGATGGGAGTTCGATTCTCTCCGGGCGTACCAGATTGAAACCGTGCCGTAAGGTGCGGTTTTAATCTGGTCTGTTTGTAGAATCGAACTGGTGGGGGTTCGGGGGAGCGGGACGCTCCACCGACCATGTCCGTGGGGGAGCTCACGAGGGGGCGGAAGCCCTCTCGTGGGAGAAGATTCGCAGCGCGAATCGGCGACGTGAGACTCTCTCCGGGCGTACTAGGTAAAAACGACGGCTAGTCCGTCGTTTTTAGGTGTCGCGTGATTCGAGCTCGCCGCGTTCTACGCGGCGATGGCAAGCATTTTACGCAACTGCTCGCTTACCGCCGCCGTCGTTCATCTGGCACAGCGATCAACGCTGCTCGAAATTATCTTCACCTTCGTGATGATCGCTTTCCTCGTGTTCATGATCGTCGAGAATCATTCTGCCATGCTCACGATCTTCATCGACATGTAGCACTGCATGCTCTTCATCGTGTTCGTGTCCATGCGCATGGTAGATCCCCAGGGACTCCAATCCCGCATGGATTCCGAACTGGACGGCGATGCCAAGAACGACGATGCCGACTTGGAGAAAGCGCTTTTTCGTATCGTGCTCTTCACGCATTTCCGGGAGCAGATTCGCTAATGCCATGTAAATGAATCCACCCGCCGCGATTGGGACGGTGTACATAGTAAATCCATCGATCATGTCTGATAGCAAAAAGACCATTGCGATTCCGATCAGGATACTGAAGGCGACAAGCAGGTTGAGCCAGAGCGCTTTGAGCTTGTTGTAACCGGACCACAGCAGGATTCCGAAGTCCCCGATCTCCTGTGGGATCTCGTGGAGTGCAACGGCGATGCTGGCGCTGATCCCTAAACCGGGATTTACCAAGAACGCAGATGCGATGATGATACCGTCTGTAATGTTGTGCAGCGTATCAGCTGCAAGGTTCAACACACCCAGTGGTTTTGCAGGGCAACACTTCGAATCATGTCCGTGCTGAGGGAGTCTATGACCTGCGTGCGAATGGTACACCAACAATAGGTGATCGAGCAGATAGAAGGCCCCGATTCCGATCAGAATGAGCAATGGCGCGCACTCCCCCGCTTGTGCAAACGCCTCAGGGATGAGATCGACAAATGCAGCGGCAAGAAGGCTACCTGCCGCGAACGGCACGATGATCAGAATAATCGTTGCGAGTCTCTTCTCTGCAATGAACAGACTGACGTATCCGATCGTCGCGATAATCGCAATGAGGAAACCGGCAATGAGCGAAAGTGCTAGTGATGACATAGGCGTGGACACAGCTTAGCCGCAATCTGAATACTTGAGAAGATTCTAAAGGAATAAAAAAGCACTGCGGGAAGCAGTGCTTGAAATTTGCGCAATGAACGGTCAGTTTCTACGCGAGGAACGGGGCGGGCCAAGATCGTCGTGAAGCGTATCATGCCTTGACGTAGCAACCTCTCCACTGATGCCGGTAAGCCGGTCATCCGTGTCATTTCGAACAACCGGGAGTCCGACATCCTCGTGCGGGATCTCAGAAACACGCCGAAAGGACTCCGGCGGAAGATCCGAACGGTATGCCGGCATAGCAGGCCGAACGGCAGTTTGTTCATCCGCTTCACATTCCGGACACTCGTCAGCCGTCCAGTGCTCTGCACGAACGTTAATGAGGCTTCCGAGCCGCGGAACGTCTGTCAGTGCATCCTTCGGGAGTCCGCGATCGTATAATGTAAGCGCGCCAAGCACGGTTCCGTTGTACGCTTGAATGAGTTGCTTGAGTGCCAATATCGTCTTCCCCGTCGTCAACACATCATCGATGATCAGGAACGCCCTCTCCTCAATCCGTTCCTTAAGAAGATCCGGTTGACCCTTCTTCATCTTCTCGTCGCAGCACCTTCGGAACTCAAATCCATTATGTGTTTTCACGGCGTTCAGAAACAGGAGGTGGTTCGGGTCGTCCCATTGAACCTGTTGCAACTGCATGAGCCGTTCCGTCACGGCATGGCCGAAATACGGACCGCCGGTTTCCGGCGATACGATCCCATCAATCCGTTCCATATCCGGAACCGATTGAATAATCCAGCAAACCATCGCATCCGCAACGCGTGCAAGGAGCGCTGGATTCCGAATAATGACGTACTTCTCAAAGTAGAGATCCGAATGCAATTGAGAACTGAGCTGAAAATGCCCGCTGACCGGAACGCCGGCCCGTGTAAGGTCTCGCTCGAGGTCCTGATACCTTTCCCATTGGGTATGGTCGATCATGCCTTCTCCTCGCAACAACAATAATGAGAATGTGCGTTTGCCTAGCTTACGCGAGCCTATGGAAAGTTCAAGAGTGCATAAAAAAAGCGCTGAACGTAGCCGATCAGCGCTTTGATTGCAGGTAAAAGTGCGTCATAGAGCCGAACGAGACTGCAGCATCTGCTGTGCGGCCATGTACTCCTGATCCCGCCGTTGATAACTACGTACCGCTTCCACCATCTGCGTGTCGATCAGACCTTCGTTCAGGTAAAGTTCGAGCAGCTCTGACATCGTGAAGGCGGCTGCAAAGCTAATGCCGCGTTCGCGGATCTGCGCGGCGCCACCCTGCTCCCTGTCGACCACGACGACGATACTTGAGACCAGTACCCCACCCTGTCGCAGAGCCTGAATAGCGTCCAGCTTACGTCCGGCATCCGTAACGACATCGTCGAACAGGAGGAGCCCGCCTGTTGGCATGTATTCCGAATTCACTAGCAGAATTCGATCCCCTGATTCATCCTTGATTTTCTTCAGTGGCAAGATTTCCTTTGGCGTTCCGCGATAGCCGTGATTTGCCAGGACTTTCGGCAACAATGATGCAAAGGGCGTGGCTGCGTCCGGTACGCCCGCAACGACGTTACTGGCAAAACCGTATTCGACGGCTGTCTCATAGAGAAGCTCGGACACACAGAGCGTATCGTGCTCCTTGAGCGGACCGGGGTTCTTCGGGTGATCCGTTGTGCGTAGGTTCACGTACACGGGACTGAGTGGTGCGTCCGGATACGTCTTGTGCTTGTTCAGTTTGAATGCGCCGAACTGAATTGCACCGATCTGATGAAGACGCAATGCGCTTTCGCGTTTTCTCGCCTGAAATCCTCTCATGATTCGCTCCTTTATACCGATGCCGCGTAGGCACCCGAACGTTGAGTTTGCATGTCCTGTTCCGCTTCGGCGATCTCATCGGCGATGCGCTTGGCTGCGTCCACCGGATTTGCGGCCTGTGTGATGGGCCGTCCGATTACCAGGTAGTCCGAGCCGTTGCGAATGGCGTCCGATGGTGTCGTGATACGCTTCTGGTCGTTCTGTTCAGCCCACCTCGGACGAATACCCGGAGTGACCAAGCGAAAATCCGGACCGCATACCTGGCGAATCTCACAAGTCTCCTTCGCGGAGCAGATCACTCCATCGAGCCCCTGCTGCTGAGCGGTCTTGGCGAGGTTCACGACGAACTGTAGCTTGGCGCGCTCTTGCGCTTCTGCGGTCCGATGACTCTGGTTGTAGATACCAAGCTTCACCAAATCGGTGTAATCCAAACTGGTAAGCATCGTCACTCCCAACAGAAGCGGCTGCGTGTACTCGGCTTCATTAGCTCCTCGCTGAAGTCCCTTGAGCGCCTTCGCCATCATCTGGTCCGCGCCCTGGATGTGCAGATTCACCATCTTCACCCCCATGAGACCGACCTGGTACATGGCCTTCTCGACGGTGTTGGGTATATCGTGAAGCTTCGCATCCACGAACGCTTTGCCATTGAAGGCGTGCATGAGCCTGTGGGAATCCTCGACGAATGTGGGAAGGCCTCCCTTTCCTCCACCGGTCAGGACGCGTCGCGCGAGCATCAGGATGAACTCGAAACCAATCTTGAAGGCTCCGACGTGCTCATGCAGCTGTCCTACAAGCTGAAGCGCGTCCTCCGTACTGTCTACATCCAGAGCAATGATGATCCGTTCTTTGGGTTCCATGTTGGTTCCTTTCAATGTCCGTACGTCGTTAAAACGCCGGCCAACTGTACTAAATCCAGCGAAAAACGCAACCGGGTATGTTTTCACGTCATCGGGTTCTCATGTCGTCAGACCTTCCACCCATCTCCGACTCGATCGCCCAACCACCCGATAACCCGATAATCCAACAACCCGAAGACCTGAAAACCCAACAACCCGCCTCAATCTTTCGCCACCACCCCTTTACGCTGCGCGATGGAATCATCCGGTAAATCCGTGTTCAGTGCTCCGGAGGTCCGGACTAAAGATTCCTGCAGCTTCGCGTCAGTAAACTCAAATCGTGTTTCGGAAAGCAATTTTGCAAACCGTCCGACATCCGCTTCGGACGGACTAAGGACAACGTCGAATGACAGTAATAACTCGTCCACGTCTTCGGGCATCTTATTGATCTTCCAGGTTACGAGTTTGGAATCCGGATCATATCCCGCCTCTCCGGCATCGATCTCTTTAACCGTCCCCCAACGCGTGGCCTTGGGTAAACTAGCGCTCACCGAGAGTCGTTCCAGTTCATGTAAAGACTTGGTGACCGTCCATTCCACCCGGTATGTGGTGGATGAACCGACCTGAGGCGGCAACGGTCCGGATCCGAGCGGAGCACCTTCGACCGAGGAATAACGTGCAACACTCTGTATCTGCGCATCCGTCTGCAGGGTTAACAGCATCGGCTTGGTTTTCACAATGCGATTCACCTCCTGACCCCCCACGTTCACGATCGTGGCCTCGACATAGGCGTGAATCGGAACATCCTCATCCGATGTGATGGAGTTCACGATGGGCACGGACAGCTCAATCGTTCCGTCCGCGTTGGCTTCAATCGTTTCCAAATCCTCCAGCTGCTTTGCCGTAAACGTCACCGAATTCCCTGAACGAGAACCCTTCAATTCGTCCTCCAGCTGCTCCCAATCCACCAGCTCCAGATCTAAGATTTCATCGCCCTCCATCGGTTCCAGGTGTAGTACCAGGGTTACGTCCTCTAGTAATTCACCACTGGTATTTTCGTAGGCCACGGCGATGCGCTGCCATTCGCCCAGGTTCACAGAGCGATCGTCCTGGGATCCATTGATGACAACATTGATCGACAGGTCTCCGGCTAGCACGGATACGTTCTGCGTACTTCGCTGCGCCGCAGCAAACCGCCCATCCGGCGTTGTGTACCCGACTTCCCCAACAACTTCCACATCTCCGCTAGAGCCGAGTGAAAACGCGCCGACGAAGGTCAACTCCGTGGACGCACCGGCTTCCAATGGTTCGAGATCCTGCAACACCTCGAAATCCGCTATCTCGCCCTCTGTTCCGGTCGCATTTAAAACAAACCCTTCCGGAATCGGAAAACGGGCGCGTAATCCTTCCATACGCTCACTACCGGTGTTTTCGATCCGATACCGGATTGTGACCTCGTCTCCGGGCAGTACTTTAGGCAATATTTCCAACTCCCCCTTAAAGACACTGTCCGCATACACGATCTGTTTAGTCATGAGCTCTTCGAAATCACTGTTGAATGAGGCGGGTCGATAGGTGCCAATGACTTGGATGTGAGATGTGGTATCCAGCGCACCCGTAAAACGACCGGTGACCTTAATGGTTCCGCGCGCTTCCACGGACTGCGCGCCCAAACGGAATACCAATGGTTGCGATGTAGGCTCTGGATCGATGTCTGAAATGATAAAATCATTCGGAAAACTAATACGAAATTCCGTACTTGCGAGCGGCTCACGGGACACATTGAACCAGTTCACGAAATACGTAATCTCCTGACCCACGGCAATCCGGTCCGGACCTTCGATCTGAATCCGGATCCCATCCCCGCTAAATCCCCGTCCACCCCAGATCCAGAAACCGAGCCAAGCCGCTCCGATGATAACGAGGAGTAAGATAGATACGCTAACCAGGGCCGTCATCCAGGTCTTACGTTTGCCGTGATCCATCGTATTCAGCCATTCCTTGCTCGGCTGTCCTTCGTAGATTGCAGCCAAACTTTCTGTAACCTCGTCTTTTTTCTTGCCGGCTTTTTCCGACACCTTGGATTCTGATTTCGCTTCGGTTGGTGGTTTGGATTCCTGTTCGTTCAACGCCTTCAATTTCACGGGTTTTAATTCGGATGCCGATTGACGTTTTGGAGTGTTTGGTTTTTTTAG
>WJLE01000123.1 GCA_014728655.1 Candidatus Uhrbacteria bacterium | reverse complement strand
GGTACGCTCCAATGCAATCTGTTTCGTCATTAATGCTACGAGCCGCTCCTTGTCCGGATCTGGGTAGAGTACGGATGCGCCGACCTCAAGGGTTTCCGGCCGTTCCGTATTCGGACGCATCGTGACGCTTGGCACCCGTAAAATACAAGCCTCCTCCTGAATCCCTCCGGAATCCGTCAGGATGATATCTGCCGCACCCTGCAACCGCAGTAAATCCAAATACCCAACGGGCTCAATGAGATGCATCGGATCCGATAACACGATTCCGTGTCGTTCCATCATCTTAACTGTACGAGGATGCGCCGGAAAGATCATACGTAATCCATGATGCTTTGCTGCATCCTGAATAGAATCCAACAGCCCTTTTAACCGCTTGGGGTCATCCACGTTCCCCGGCCGATGCATCGTCAATAATCCGTAGCGCGTGTCCGTGATCCCTAAACGTTCTGCGATATCACTTTTGTCATAAGCGATCTTGGAATAATGCAACGCGGCGTCCACAATCGTATTCCCCACAACGGAAACCCCCGGATGCACAATCCCCTCTTGTGCCAACCGTTCTTTCTGCAATTCCGTCGGACAAAACAACCATCGTGACAATCGATCCGTTAGAACTCGATTCGTCTCCTCCGGCATGGACCAATCATCACTGCGCAATCCTGCTTCCAGGTGTGCCACGGGGATGCCGGACTTAGATGCCGCCAATGCACCCGCTAGAACGGAGTTGGTGTCTCCCTGAACCAGGACGACAGCAGGTTTTAATTCAAACAGCACATTCGCCACGCGCTGTGTCATAAGCCCCACCTGCTCTGCCGCAGGCATGGATCCAACCTGTACATGTGCCGCGGGCTGAGGAAGATTCAACTCCTCAAAAAAGATCCCATCAAGCTCCCGTGAGTAGTGCTGCCCGGTATGAATAATCTTCACTGACACCTGCCGTCGCTGCGCTTCTAAGATGACAGGTGCACATTTAATGATTTCGGGCCTTGTTCCTAAAACGATAGCGATCATATCAGTTCCCAGCTTGGATATATGCTCCCATCTTCTCAATCAATTTTCGTAGACCATGCCCCTCTGTCACGACTTGCTGTAATGACTCACGAGATCTTGGACAGAGCTGCTTAATGAACGTTGCAACGGTTTCTGGATCGTCGTTCTGAGGTGAAGGCACCTCCCCGATCGCCTCGGCTTGACCTCGATTGATCACGGGGGTGAGGCCGCAGTACATCGCTTCCAAGACGGTTTTATCAATCGTCTGTGGAACCATATTGATGAACAGCTGATAATAGGGATAAATCCTCCGCAGTTCGTGCATCGGAACCGCTCCTTTGAGCTCTACGCGATCCTGAAGATTCAGATCCCGGATCAGATCTTCAATCTCCTGCTGATAGGTCGGATCGAAGCGAGGATCCTGTGGTCGACCATAGTGCGTTAAACGATATTCCGGTGGGAGTAATGCCAGGGTCTTTAATGTGATCTCGAAACGCTTGGAACGCGAAATTCGGTGGACAGCTAATAGGTGCGATTTGGGCTCACGCTGATCCTCTGCGACCTCTTCCGTTGTCCAAAAACTTGTATCGATCCCATGCCCGGTCACGACCTTCTTCGGACTCCCTTCATAATGTGGTAAGCACTCCTTGGTCGCCGCAAACATCCGTTTCACCACGCGTGATCCAACCTTAAGGGAGAGTGTATTGGTGTAATGGGTAAACCACAGATAGCTGGGGATCCGTTTCAGCCACCAATACCAACATCCCATAAACAGCCAGCGTGGCGTCATATGGACGAACGCACGTTCATGCGGAGTCGTAAGGAGGATTTTCCAAAAACGCAGGACTTGAAGCCAACGAGGTGCGCCCTGCTCTCCCCCCAGTGAAACCACTGGGATCGTTAAGGATGTTTGGCCCTTCTGTGTACAGATCACCGTAACGTCATACCCCGCATCCGCAAATGCTTGCGCCCAAAGACTGGCAAACGCCAGATCGTCATGCGACTCATCGATCTTTGGGGTGATGAATAGCAGCCTCATGTTCTTGGTTTGAACGATTTAAGGAGATCCGCGATCCGTTCTGCGGTTTTTCCATCCCAACCATCGGGGATCGATCCCTTCTTCCAATCTCCGGCCAAGATACGATCAACCGCTGCAAGAATTGCACCACGATCACGACCGAGCACCTCACTCGTACCTTGCTCGACGGTGATGGGACGCTCCGTCTCTTCACGTAGCGTAATACAGGGAATGCCCAATGCCGTGGTTTCTTCCTGTAGCCCGCCTGAATCCGTCAACGCCATTTTTGCATGCTTCGAAAGGGTCAACATGTCGATGTAGCCCAACGGATCGACAACGCGAATCTTTGGAGAGAAGGAAAGAACTGCAGCTTCCAATCTCGATTTCGTTCTGGGATGCAGCGGAAGAATCAGAGGCAGCTTCTCTGCAACCATTCCTAACGTTTCAACCAAAGATGCCAGATGTTCTGGATGATCGACGTTTTCCGGTCGATGCATCGTCACTAAACCATACCCCTTAGGTACGAGACCATGATCTTGCAACATCGTTCGTTCCTCCGTCTGCTTGAGCGCGTGCTGCAGCGTGTCGATCATGATATTCCCCACAAAGTGCACACGCTCCTCCGGGATGCGTTCATGCTTTAAGTGCGTCAGTCCCTGCGGATCGCTTACAAGTAAGAGGTCAGAATGATGATCGGCAATCATCCGATTTAGCTCCTCAGGCATTGCCCAGTTAAAACTACGCAACCCCGCCTCCACATGAACGACCGGAGTCCCTGTGATCACGCCCGCCATTGCTCCAGCCGCCGTGGACGTGACATCGCCAACAACGACAATGGCGTCCGGCTTCCGCTCTACAAGGATAGGGGTCAACGATTGGACGATTTTTCGTGTCTGCGTAATCCGATCCCCGGGCCCAATCCCCAGATTGACGTCCGGTTGCGGAATCCCCAACTCCCGAAAAAAAATCTCGGACATCTTGTCGTCATAGTGCTGTCCGGTATGCGCAAGAAACGCGGAGATGTTGCGCGATGTGAGCGCCCGGTAAAGGGGCGCGATCTTCATAAAATTCGGCCTCGCTCCAGCAAGAAGAACGATTTTATTCATACCTATAAGATGTTGCGAAGCTTAGCGAAAATTGGCAGTTTTTACAATGAAACTTAATGCATTCCTAAAAGGAACCGCATTCTTCGCTTAACCATGCGGAGGACAAGGCGCAAATGACGCTTCATCTCTTTTTTATAGTCTAATTTACTCTCCCCATGGATACGCTGCGTGAGCATGGTCGGAACCTCCGCAACGCGCTTCCCGCGCTGAACAAGTTCGAATAGGATCTCCGCATTAATGTCAAAACCCGTTGATTGCAACGTCAGTTCATCCAGATCCTTTTTTTGATATAAGCGAAAGATCGGTGTCACGGCTGAAAGCCATCTGCCGAATACGATGGAGTACACGAGCGTCGACAGTTTACCGATAAGGATACGGTGGGATGGAATCTCTTTGCCGTAACCCGCCAACTTGGGAGATCCGCTAACCACATCCACATCTCCTTTCCGGTAACGCTCCAGCAACTTCAACACATCCTTTGGTGTAAACGTCAGATCCGAATCCATGGTTATCACCAGTTCTCCTTTAGCATCTGTAATACCCGTCCGCACCGCCGCACCTAAACCGCGGTTCCGATCATGCTGAATCAACCGCACCCGATCCCCAAGCTGCTGTGCGACGTTCGCCGTGTGGTCCATACTTCCATCATCAATGATGACGACTTCGTATGCTTCCCCAAGCTGATCAAATATCGGAAACGCCTCCGCCGGAAATCGCTTCAAATTTTCCTCTTCATTAAATGCAGGAAAGATAAACGTGATCATAGTGCTTGAATCCAATGGATGATTCGTTGAGCGCGTGCATTCCACGTATAACGCTCGGAAAGCGCGTAGGCATTTAGCGCACGCTGTTTTGCCTCCTGAGGCTGATCCATCATCAGCCGAATGACGCGCGCTAGCATAGGCACATCTTCCGGATGAACCACAAAGGCTGATTGTTCATCAACGATTTCCCGTACCGAAGGCAAATCGGTTACGATCATCGGAATCTTCGTACGTAGATACTCAAATAGCTTTAACGGAGACATGTAATACGCATAATGCTCCCGATACGGAAAAGGCATGAGGAGAACATCTGCTGCAGCATAAAAGCGCTTCAGTTCCCCTTGAGGGACATGGGGTAGTAAACGGATGCCGTCCAGATCCTGCATGGATGCATAGCGCGCAAGATCTTCTTGTGTGCCACCCACGGCAATAAAACGAGCCTTTCGACCTTCGGAACGTACGATCCTAGTCGCCTGAACCGCCTCATCGATTCCCTTGGGCATTCCCATGGTCTGAAACTTCCCGGTATACAGGAGTAGCGTCTCATCAGACCGGACCCCCAAAGCAGCTCGCGCCTCATCCCTGGAGGGCATATCTTCAAAGAGCGCAGGATCCACTGCATCGGGTTCGACGAGGACCCGTGATTCCTTAACCCCAACCTCCACAATGCGTTGCTTCGAAGCTTGCGTAAGGGTCACGATCCCATCCAGTTTACGCATTAACCGATGCGCGCGTTGCGATCGGTGGTGTGCATGGGACTCCCAACAACGTACTCCCGGCAAACGACCAAATCCAAAAACATACGGCTCTCTACTATAAACCACGTCTGGTTGGATCTGCGTTAACACCCGTTTGAGATTTAACACAAAGGTCAACGTCTGAATCCACAGCGCGATCTTCCCAAGCCAAGGCCATCGTAAGGTATCAAAGCACGACACGCGTTTGAAGGTAAATGTCTTCGGTTTTTTGTAATGGAAAAATGGATCTTCTGCAACGACGCCCTTACGATTTGGAACGAGTAATGTGACCTCATGTCCATGAGAAGCAAACGCGAAACACATCGCCATCACCTGATCGCTTTGTGCTTTTTCCGAAGGAAATCGGCTATTGGATACGTAGGCAATCTTCATATTACTTCCTGATCCATCGTAGCAAGTCCCAGATAGAAATCATACTGACTGCGGCAATAACGGCAAGTAGATTATCCAGCGGGATACGATATTTCGTGTAGCCGGCAAAAAAGGAGTGCATCAAGGTATACACGGCCATAACAATTAGCAATGGGGCGATTCTACCCAGTAACCGCTTCTTACCCGCGAACCATAAACCAATCATCGCCAGGATCTCGATCATCAATACCCATGCAGCCAAAGACCACGTCGCCAACCATGCGATGATTCCCGTATGACCAAACGACCAGGAGGCGCCATAACGTTTAGAAGGTTGTAACTTTGGCGTCCAGAATTGGGCAACTTTTTGTGCCTGCAACTGGATCACGTCCGGCCAGGATTTGATGATCCAAGACTTCGCCTTCCCGGACCAATAGGTATTGAACGCTGGCTCGGAAAACTCCCTCTGTTCTTCACAAGTCCCACGTAATCCCGGTTCCAGTGGATGCCAAGTCTCATACAGATAACTCTGCTGAAATGTACCGTGTAATTCGATGTCCTCACGGACCTCTGGCCGCATCTCATACCGTACCTGTAGCGGATGCGCTTCATCGGTTATCCGAATATTCGTTGCTGTTTCCTGTGGGTAGCCAAGCTT
Organism: Candidatus Uhrbacteria bacterium; assembly: GCA_014728655.1. Lineage (GTDB taxonomy): Bacteria > Patescibacteriota > Patescibacteriia > 2-12-FULL-60-25 > 2-12-FULL-60-25 > 2-12-FULL-60-25. Next base: position 626 of record WJLE01000123.1, on the reverse strand, counting down.
CGTTAAAAGATAATTATTCTCATGATTCGCCTTTGCAAGCGCATGCCCCAAATCCGTCGTCAATGGCACAAAGGCATGAAACGCGGCATAGTTCCGCAATGTCCACGGTGCGATCAACCCGGCGGATACGACGGCCATGAGCGCAATTGCACCGATCGATCGTTTCCAGTCCGGCCACCAGCGGATGAACAACCACAGAGACAAAAAGACCGTGGCGGGCAGAATGGTCCCCTGAATGTATGCAAGTGCTGCAATCAGGACACCTCCCCAAAACGCCCACTTCCATCGCTTCGTCCGTTCCAGCTTCAACAGCACCAACATCAACAACACGATCAACAGACTGGAAATCATCGTATGGTAGTACTGCGTGTAGTGATAGAACGTATAGGGATGGAGTGCGATCATCAATCCGGCAAGCCAGCCGACACGCCGATCCTTCGTAATTTCAAAACCCAGACGATAGACCGCATACACAACAATGACGGCGATGATGTTCTGAATCAATGCTTGTACAAAAAAGTTTTCAAATCCAAATAACCCATACGTTCCCGTTAAGAAAAACAGGAATCCGGGAGATCGATACGCCGAGACACATCCGACCATATCCACAAAGGAATAGCCGTATC
>WJLE01000122.1 GCA_014728655.1 Candidatus Uhrbacteria bacterium | reverse complement strand
TTGTTGACGACGGGAGCCAGGATGACCCGCTAAGTGTCGTCGAACCGTATATGAGGCAGGACAAGCGTGTGCGGATGATCAAGCAGGACAATGGCGGCGTAGCCTCGGCGCGCAATACAGGCATTGCTTCGACCGACGCTAAATATATTTGCCCGCTAGACGCCGATGACGAGATCATGCCAAACTTCGTTTCACAGCTTGTTCCACACCTGGAAGCTGATCGTTCGTTGGGTCTTGTGTTCAGCAGCTTGACTCTAATTACAAAGGACCGTGAAGGTAAGGGTAATTGGCCAAACGGCTATGACTATGACAAGCAATTGAGGGGGTTAAACCAAGTCCCGACCTGTTGCCTGTTCCGTCGCGAGGCTTGGGAAAGCCTGGCAGGTTATCGCCAACGCTACGCGCCCGGTGGATGCGGCACGGAGGACGCTGAGTTCTGGCTTCGTATGGGAGCCTACGGTTACGGCGGCAAACATGCTGTCAAAGAACCGCTATTTCGCTATCACCTTGGTGGACGCAGTACAAAACGCCCGGAAGAAGTAGAATGGCTTGGGTGGCATCCGTGGACAGCTGACGGGCAACACCCTTTTGCGTCTCAGGCGACGCCAGAGTTTCACAGTCACCCGGTGCGTTCATACGAAAACCCGCTAGTCAGCGTCATTATACCTGTTAGCCCGCACCATACTGAGCACGTCATTGAGGCGCTAGACAGTTTGGATGCTCAAGTGTTCCGCGACTGGGAAGCTATCGTGGTGTGGGACGGAATTCAGAACGAACGTGTCGTTAAGGCATTCCCACACGTCAAATATATTCAAGCGGACAGGGTAGGAACGGGGGCGGCACGCAACCTTGGTGCGCAGCACGCCGCAGCACCATTCCTGCTCTTTCTAGACGCCGATGACTGCCTTCTGCCTAACGGTTTACAGATTATGTTTGAAGCTTACGCCGACCTTAAAGAACCGGCCATTGTTTATACTGAAAGTCTGGGCGTGCGCTCCGTTGACGACGCCACAGCTCAAGAATACAAAATGCACAATGAATTGGTCAGCTATTACGATGGCATAGCGACCATATATCAGAAAACAGGCGACTACGAGTATGAAACCGCCATCATGCAGCCAGGCACCAAACAACCATACTTCTGGTGCTATATCACAAGCCTAATCCCTAAGGCCTGGCATGAGAGTGTTGGTGGTTTTGACGAAGAGCTAACGACGTGGGAAGACTGGGACTATTGGATTCGCATAGCGAAAGCTGGTTACAACTTCGTGGCTGTTCATGAGGCGTGCATGGTGTACAATTACGACACCGGCACGCGAAGGGAGAGTGGAAAGGCCGTCAAAGATGAAATGGTGGACCTTCTCAGGCAAAAACATAAGGAGGTGCCTATCGTGGCGTGTCATTCATGTGGAAAAGCAAAATCAAACTTTAGTCAAAGGCCGAGTCCTGAATCTCAAGAAAGGAGTACCATGCCGCAACAAATAGCAGACAGTAACTTCAAGATGTGTACTTATACCAATCCGCGACGCGGAAGTCATGGCGTTGTGGGTGCAGCTACTTTTGATCGTCAATACATCGACAACATGGTTCGCACCGGAGAAGGGTGGCGTATCAACTACGGCTACCATAGCCAAGGCGATCAATTCCTGGTTCATCTTGCGGACATCAATGCCAACCCTGGCTGGTTTACGCCAATACCGCCACCTGTCGCGCAGAAGGTTGTCAGGCTCCCACAACACGCACCGCCTGTCAAGCCTAAAGGGCCAACAGAAGTTAAGCCGTTAGAGATCGAAGAAAAACCAACAGAAGCCGAGCTGCTAGAAGTTGAAGAAAAGCCAACAGAGGAGACCTTTGACTTCCAGACGTTGCCGAGCGTGACTGAGGAGATCAGCCTGGCCCTGAACGAACTCGGAGCCGACAGTCTTGAGAGCCTTTTGGTGTTAGGAGAGGCTATTAAGGGCGTAAAAGGGATTGGTGAAGTAAAGGCCGAAGCTATCCTTACCGCTGCGCGCGAAAAACTGGGCGACGATGCGCCGATTCCGGAAGATGCTCTGCAAGAGTTAGAGGA
>WJLE01000017.1 GCA_014728655.1 Candidatus Uhrbacteria bacterium | reverse complement strand
TATTGCTCGTAAGCTACAAAGCTGTCAGCCTAACGCGCAGGCGGCAGAACGATGTAAACCGAATTGTATCTCGGGCGCGCTTTTTCTGGGGGCCAGTTTCGCGGCTTAGTAGGTACCGGGTGTTACGGGCGGAGTGGTTCTGGGCGGAGTGTTTTCCGGGTTGCGGATTAGATGGAATTGCTTGATGTCGATGTGCAGTTTTTGACAGAGATCGACGGCGGCGGCGTAGATTTCACAGTGCATCATCGTAGTCCAGAAATGGAGTTGATTTCCACCCGTCTTGCAGCGGTGACAATAGTAGATGTTCCGCTGGATATTTACAGAGAATGTGGGATCACGTTTTTCTGCGGCGGGATGTTGGGGGAGCGGACATGGTCCACGCCATTGATCGCCACGTCGGGAAGACGGTTGGAAGTGAACGAGTTCCAGGATCCGGCGGATGGGGATGTTCCGGCGCAGGGCATCATAGTCGATGGAAGGCATGTCACGCGTGCCTGGCCTTGGGTCGCTGGCGCCTGGCCTTTTTCTGACTCGCCTGCAGTTCTTCTGCCCGGTGTTTCCGGTACGATTTGCCTTCGAACTTCGTGATGATTGCAGTATCGACCGTGCGGTCCAACATCGCCATGGTCAGGTGCGCATCACCGAAGTAATCGGTCCAATCCTGGAAGTCGATGTTCGTCACCAGCGCTGTCGATTTCCGCCGACTGCGGTGGTCAATGACCTTATACAGAAGACTGGGGGCCTCCGGATATTCACGCAATTCCAATTTTTCGAACCCGAGTTCGTCAATGATCAATAAATCGAAGCGTCCATAGTGGCGAACGCGGCTGGAGAGTGCCTTGCCGGCTGCCGCCGCGCTGAGGTCCTCTAACAGGGTTGCGCTGGTGACGTATTTGACTCGAAAGCCATGGGAACAACAGCGGCGACCGATGGCTTGAATGAGATGGCTTTTCCCCAACCCGCTCTCGCCCGCGAAGACAACATTGTCCTGACGACGAATGAACTCCCCCGTGCCCAATTGCTCGAATTCCGCACGATCGATGGTCTGCTTGTTGAACTCCCAATCGAAGTTCTCAAACGATGCCGCTGTAGGGAAGTGGGCGTTCTGTATCCGTCGTGCAATACTCCGTTCGCACCGCGTATTCGCAGGGATCGACAGGAATCGCTCCAGCAGGCTCAGAGCAGACAACTTCTCTTTCTCCGCCGCGGCGACGATTTCATCCAACTGCTCCACGTTGAGTGGGGCATTTAAAGTTGTCAGGTATTCGAGGATGCGTTGTCTCTGCTCGGCAGGATTACTTCTGGGTGTGGTCGTTTTTGTCTTTGCTTTGTTCATCGTTGTCTTGTTGGTCGTCCGGCGCGTCGTCGGCATGACTGTCTTCCTCGCTAAAAAGCAAGTGTTGATACTCCTTGCTGTCACGTGGCGTGATGCAGTTGCCGTCCGTGAGGTCTTGCAGCAGCCCCTGCTGCTGTTCCGTCAAGGTTTCCCAGGCCGGTTTGGGAGTCGCTTGGACGCTGAGAATGCGTTCCAGCGAAGCATAGGAATAGGCATGATATTTGATCGCTCGTTGGAAAGCGGCCATCATGTCCGATCGCTCGTACGACCGCGATAAGACGAGGATCTTTTGGGCCTGGTGTTTTCCATATCGCTGTTTCGATAGCAGTTGTTCCAGGAACTGGGAACCTCCTTCACCGAACCGGGCGAAACGCTCGCGGAGCAGTTCGATTTGTTGTTCGTGATTGCGGGGTGGACGATGGGCAGGATCCAGCACGTCTTGCCCCGATTGCTGGTGATCCAGCAGGCGATGCTGAGCGATCAATTCGATACGGTCGTTGTACACCATGAGCGTATCTTCGGTCAGCCGCACCGGTACCAGAATGCCGATCCACTGCCACGGTACCGAATACCGGTTCTTGCGGTAGGGAATAAACCCTTCCACATCCACCACGCGGTAGATGACTTGAGAGGTATCGAAGTGATGCTTGGGCAGTGACAGTAAGTGAGGGAGTTCCTCCTGATACGCGTCGATAGGGCGTTTCTTCGTTTTCCGGTGGACGCGGGTGCTTGCCACATTCGCTAACCACCAGCATGTCACTTCATTGAGGTGCTCCAGCGAGCGAAACGTCCGTCCATTGAGCAAGTTTTTCTCCACGTAATCGAAGTGTCTCTCTACTTTCCCTTTCGTTTGGGGACGCCGTGGTCGACAGGCGCGCGGGCGATAACCGTAATGCGTGGCAAACGCCAGGAACCGTGGGTTGTAGATCGCTTGATCGTCTTCCCAACGCTGGACAACCACCTTGAAGCAATCGTAGAGACACGTGGCAGCCACGCCTTTCAGATATTTGAAGGCACCGATGTGCTCTCTAATCGTGGTGTCGAAATCCTGTTGTGCGGTGAAATGCAGATACTCGTACCGCGAGTAGCTCAGTAGATAGCCGAACAGATTGACGCGTCGACGCCCCTCCTGCGAGAAGTCAATGTCGTACACAGCCCAATCCATTTGGGCCTGGGCTCCAGGCGGCGTTTCGAAACGCACGACGGGCTCTTTGCGAGGCGGTGTGCGAAGTTCATTCATTCGCTTCCGTAGAATGGTATAGCCACCATCGTAGCCATGCCGGTGCAGTTCCTCATGCATGCGAGTCACGGTGATGTTCGGATAACGTTCCAGCAGTTGCTGCAGAATCTCCAGGTAAGGATCGAGTTTGCTGACCCGTCGCCGGGGCGGTTGTGGCAATTCGCGTGGGGGAGCACCCGAGTCCCGCGCGGACCGGTGTTCACGAACAATACGTGCGACCCGTTTGCGATTGACCCCCAAACTGCGGGCGATGCTACGCATCGATTGCCCGTTTTCCCATCGGTGGATAATTTCGTGATAAATCGAATCGGTCATGGTTGTCGTAATTCCTTAAGAAAGTCTTGGCAGGCCTCGCTGACTGTCCCGGATTCCCGGGCCAATCGTTCGAATCCCGGCAACAACGGTTCGCGATCGCAGGCCATCAAGTCACCGCGGCCCCGATAACGCAACCAGGATTGCATCTTGGCCAATTGATCGAGCAACGAAGCCAGTTGCTTGGCGGCACGATTTCCGTTGCTGCTCAAACGTGGATCCCACGAAGGTACACAATGCGGGTTCGCTTGCCGCAGTGCGCGGCGGGGATCCCCCAGTACACATTGCTTCTGCTCCTTCGTGCTGCTGGCCAGCAACAGGTCGACGATTCCCGAGAGTTCCTGGCTGTTGAGGGAAGCCTCTCGCGCTGCGGCGAGTGCTTCGACCTGGTTGCCCGCGGGCAATCGCGTTAACTGGCGAGCCATGGAAGGAGAGAGTAGCCCCAGACGAAGTTCTTCTTGCGCCACGTCGGCCAGGCGTTCCATCATGGCCAACCGACGATTGACCCAACTCTTGTGACGTCCCAACAGTTCCGCAGCTTCGACCTGGGAAAGACCGTCTTCTCGCACCAGAGAATATACGATCCAGGCTTCTTCTAACTCTTGAGGTTGTTGGCCAACATGGTTCAAGGTGTAGATCGCCGCTTTGGCACTCTGTTCATTGACCAGCATGCGTCGAGTGTGAAGCTGGGTCATACCCTTGATCTTGCGAGCGGCACGAAGTCGCTTGAAACCGTCGATCAAGATGATCGTGTCGTCCTGGACGCAGACCACCACGGGGGAGAGCTGCCCGTACCGCTCCAGCGAACGGGATACGGCACGATCCGCGTTCGCATTGTGAAGACGATACCGCTGCAATCTTTCGTCGATCCTCTCGAGATCAAGTAAACGCGTTTCATCGGATTGCCAATCGAGTTCGGACATGCTTGCCTCCTCGTGGTGGTGGATGAACAAGGAGAAAGAGCCTCTTCTCATGCACCAATCAACTGGCACCCGTAATCCTTGGTTCATCTAGCGTTCGCCAGCATAGGTGCACAAGGTGATGTCGTTGAATATGGCGCACTCGGCGCGCACTGCGATCACTCAAATTCGTCCTTCAATCGATGGTGATTCGGGAAACGGCGATTCCAACGCCGCTCTCGCACGGTGACTCGTCGCAAAGCGTTGCGGCAGGAACAGCTACAGAACTTTTTCAGGGGAGAGCGGGCTGGAGGGTGAAACTGTTCATAGCAACCAGGTCGAGAGCAACGGTTTTTTTTTGGATCGAGCGCCTTTGTATAGCCCTCGCCACTCTCCGCGGGGGCCGGTTCGTCCGCCTCTTGACGTTGGCGGCATCTCCGGCGATACCGAATGCACTGATTCCGCCGGCGTTCTTTCCCAGCGTCGGTCGCACGATACCGACAATTGGCTTCCTGCTGTGCCCATTGACGTGCAGCCAGAGAACATTCGGGACTGCAGTACCGAGAGAAGGGATGAGGTGGGTCGAACTGGCTGTTGCAACCCTTTAGCAGGCAAATGCGCCTCCGGCACGTGCAACCGGCTTGATTCGAGCGACGATCTGAGGAATGCTGATGGGGGCCCAAGGGAACTGCGAATTCCCAAAAGGTCAAGTCTTGTTGCGAAGCTCCTAACTTCGCAACAAGGCGTTTTTAGTAACAACGACTCCCGCTAATATAATGACACAGCCGGCTACAGCACGACAAAATACTCACTTCGCGATTCAAACCTTCAGACCGAAGCACGACTGCAACAACTACGCAATCCTTGCCGCCTGAAAACCGCGATCAGCCTCTCGCGGCCCCGGTCCAAACCGCCGAAAAACTGGCCCCCGCCAAAAGCGCAACCGACAAATTGTAGTCATCGTTTGCTCGAATTTCTTGCTTTTTCCGCGTCATAGGCTGGTTCAGCCTTGCGCTTATTGGAATCGCGACCCAGCCCATCCGCCCGGCCGCGAACGCCGCGTCCGCTT
>WJLE01000016.1 GCA_014728655.1 Candidatus Uhrbacteria bacterium | reverse complement strand
CGGCAGACGTAAATGCCATGACGTGGACAAACCCGAACTGCCATGGTCTTTGCCGATTTCTGCAATCTACTTGAGAAGCCATGTTTCGTTATCTGATGGGGGTCCCACACCATCGACGGTTGGCTATAGTCTGCCTGTCCCATCGGTTCTCTTCATCCGAGTCCCATCTCAATCTGAATAATGGTCGTTTGATGGGACACCGCAGCACGGTTCCCGCTTCGTGTCGGTCGGGTGCCACTAAATCAGGCTGAGTGAGCACGGTGGACGCCGCCATCCGCGACCGGCCGCAAAGCGAACGGAGCCAGTGTGCGTTGCCGTTTCGCGCTGCATCATGGCCACTCACCGGCGTTGAACGAACATGCAAAGTCCATGCTGCTTCACGATCGCGCGTGTCGGAGACGGCAATGGCGGTTCACACTGGCTCCGTTCGCCGTGACCTACCAGGGCAGTGGCCGATTCTGCTCGGCTCACTCAGGAAAGTGGCACCCAACCGAGGTCAAGCGTGTCAGCAATCCTTCCTTTGACAATCCTACCCGGGTCGTATCCGGAATTTCAAGCATGACTTGACGCGGCTTGTCCCAAAAACTCATCTCATCAATCAAAATCCCATCAACTCGTGGGCGCTGTCGAAAAAGGGGGAAATAGGGACAGGTACAATACTGTTCGGCACGAGATTCGCTAGCCGGAATAATCCTCAAATACAACAAACTTTGGCACGGGACTTGCGCCACGAGGTCGACCGTACTGTTTCACTGTCAGGATGGCAGATGCGGTTATGGCCGGCAAAAAAATCGACCCCCACGAACTCAGACGGCAACGGTCCCAGAGAGAACGGCGACGAAATGCTGCACGGCGGAAGTCTCGTGAGGCGAACCCTGACTCCGATCCCGCCAGCGAGGAACCGGCGGACTTGCCCCCGGAGAACAAGCGGGAAATCAAAGAGTCCGACATCACCGGACTCAAGTACTTTGACAAGCTCGCACCGTTGCTTGAGCGTCTGCACGATGATGCTTGCGAACGGGATAAGGCTGGCAATCGCGAGCTGCACTTCGATCAGTATTGCCTGCTCGTCTTGCTCTACCTCTTCAATCCTGTCGTCACCTCGCTGCGAGGCATTCAACAAGCGAGCGAACTCGGCAAGGTACAGAAGAAACTCGGTTGCCAGCGGGCGGCGCTCGGTTCGTTGTCGGAAGCGGCCACCGTCTTCGATGCAGAACGGCTGAAGGAAATCATCGCCGAACTGGGTGCAGAACTCAAACCACTCGCACGCGACGCACGTTTGCAAGACATCGATCAGGCGCTGGTGCTGGTCGATGGATCGCTGATCGCCGCGTTGCCCTCACTCATGGAAGCTTCGTGGCGGAAGCGGAACGAAGGCAGTGGCTTGGTCAAGTGGCGATTGCACACCCACTTTGAAGTCGACCGTTACGTACCGACGCGGATCGACGTCACGCCCGACGATGGCGGCGAGCATGATGAGCGAGCGGTACTCGAACGAACGATCGAGCGGGATCGCTTGTACGTCATGGACCGAGGCTACGCCAAGTTCGCGTTGTTCAACAAGATCGTCAAGGCGAACAGCAGTTACGTCTGCCGCTTGCGAGACAACAGTGCGTATGAAGTTGTTGAAGAGCGCGAGTTGACCGATGCCGATCGAGCGGCCGGAATTCTCAGCGATCAGATCGTACTGATTGGCCAAAGCGGCAAAGCCAACGCGCGTCCCGATCACAAGATTCGCTTGGTGTGTGTGAAGTGTTCGCCGCACACCAGTCGCGGCAAATACAAAGGCGGATCGAGCGGAGTAGGCAGCGACGGTGTGCTGCGGATCGCTACCAATCTGCTCGATCCGCCAGCCGAGATCATCGGGCTGATTTATTCGCAAAGATGGGCGATTGAAATCTTCTTTAGGTTTTTCAAACACCTGCTGGGTTGCCGACATCTGTTGAGTCACAACCAAAACGGCATCGAGATTCAAACGTATTGCGCGATCATCGCGTGCCTGCTGATCAGCTTGTGGACCGGCCGCAAGCCGACGAAGCGGACGTATGAGATGATTTGCTTCTACTTCCTGGGCGTGGCCAGCGAAGACGAGTTACTGGCACACCTGACGAAACTGAAACGCCACGACGAGGCGTCCTCGAAAAAACGCTAAGCCACAATCCTCGGTCGCACTCTTGGCCAGCGACGCGAGTCGCACGTTGCTGCGCGGTAAAGAAACCATGCGTGTGCAGAGCCCTCGCGTCTATCCCAGCGTGTCACTTTGACAGACGCTGACAGCCGCTCCACCGTCCCCCCACGTACCCTGCAGCCCTATCCGCTCCGCTACAGCGAATCTCGTGCCGAACAGTATTGTGCCAGTCCCTTTTTCCTGCCCGTAGTACCCGTCGTCGTCGATACGCGCACAATCGGCCTTAAGTGGTTCCCATGGCTTGAAATTCACGTTGTGTCCCTTTGCGTTGTAGCCGGTCTGAGCGATTTGTATGCTAACGTGCGTAACTTCGTTCACGTACGTCGTTTCGCGGCTTTTTTGTGATTTTTTGCGTGGGATTCCCGGCGACATGGCTAATTGACTTGTGATGCCCGAGACACCTGCCCCAACACCACCTTCGGCCGAATTTCTGACCCGCGTTACGGGTGCGCAACGGTCGTTGTACGCGTTTCTTCTGACATTGGTACGGCAATCAGCCGACGCGGAGGACGTGCTGCAGGAAACGAACGTGGTGTTGTGGCAGAAGGCGGCGGAGTTTGACTCGTCACGGGAATTCATGCCGTGGGCGCTGCGAATTGCCCAGCTCCAGGCGATGGCCCATCTGAAGAAGCAAAAGCGGGTTCCTGTGACGTTCGATGAGCCTTTGCTCGCCGTATTGGCGGAGGAGGCGATGGCGGAGGCGAGAGAGCTGGCCGCACGACGCGAGGCGTTGGCTAGCTGTTTGAGGAAGCTGCCCAATCGGCACCGCGAATTGATCGGCAATCGCTACGAGCCGGGTGGATCCGTCAACGAGATGGCCAGCCAGTTGGGTAAGACTCCCAAGGCAGTCTCGGAAATGTTGCGGCGGATTCGGCGAGCGCTGTTGGAGTGCATTGAGCGCAAGTTGGCTCAGGAGGCACGGACATGAATGACCAGCGCGATCGGAATCTGGAACGGCGGCTTAATGGTCTT
>WJLE01000121.1 GCA_014728655.1 Candidatus Uhrbacteria bacterium | reverse complement strand
GTTCTGACTGCTGAGCACGGCACGCATACGCACCGTGGCATCGTTGATCTGTGATTCGGTTTTAATCGTCCAATGCGTATCCTCCTCAATGGGATGGATCGTGCAGGTATTCCCATTTCCGATATCGACGCTCTCGTCTCCGGTGTAGGAAGCATCCCGACCCAATCGGTCAATCGCCGTTTCCATACAGGCGTTCGCCGCTGCGCGCGCCCGAGCATAAAAACCGTACGTCAGCACCCCTCCCCGCTCGCTACGAATGGATACTGCACCGATGAATGCAAATCCCAGCAGGATCGCCAGCAGGATGAGCATGGTGATAATCATGACGCTACCGTGTTTGTAATGGAGAGGCATAAACGTTAGCGACGAATGGTCGCGCTATTCGAAAGGGTGAGCTCAGACTGATACGCACCAACAACGTTGCGCAGCTGACCGCTCATCTCCACGAAGACCAATGGGATCGTGGTACTGGACCGGGTAAATTCCAGATCCGTAATCTCCACCTGCGGGGAGGTGATTGGGATGCCGGATCCAACCCCGGAAGTTTGTACGATGGTTCCGTCTACCAGATCGAATTGCGTCGGATCGATGGTCGGATTCGGCATGGCAAGGGATAGGTACGTTCCTGTGCTATGGATCCCCGGTACCGCAACGCCTTCGGATTCCCGGATGGAGATGATGATGCGCGCCATGGCATGGCGCATATTTTCCTCTAAGATGATTGCGGAACGGACCCGTGCACGCGTTTGGTACAAGGATTGTGTAATCAGCACCATGCTGATCAGCATCATGCTGGCGATCGCCGTATAAATAACGATCTCAATCAGCGTAAATCCCTTTCGTGTGCGCATGCTACTCGATGTAAATCATGCCGTACGGGTTCACGGTTGCCGTGGCATGGGTCACCCCGTTCGAAATGATAATGGTTCCGGTGGCCCGTACGTCGCCGAACGGAGGCTCAAATACAATCTCCGAATCCCCGCTGAACTGCAATGTATTTCCGTATTCATACACTTTATCAAATTCCGGATCCCGTGTTGCGTAATCGCTTCCTTTAAACTGATAGAGCGTGTTGCCATCCACAGCCACGCCCCAGGTACTACTGGCCGTGTTTGCCATCGCCTGATCGCGCGAATAAACCAGCTCACTCCGGAGTTGCTCACGCGCCTCATCAACTTCCTGCAAAAAAATCGCCCGCACCCCGAACACGGAGATGATCTGGATCAGCACCAAAACGAACGCGGCCGAGAGCACGACTTCGAACATCGTAAACCCTCGTTGGAACGTCATACCTATTGCTGCGAAGTGATGATCCGATGTGCGTCATTCGAACGCACGGCAACGTAGACGATGTTATCTTCGAAGTCGATATCCGTAGCCACCTGCGGAAAGTTCATCCCGGAGTAGTACAGTGGGAAGTTCGGATCCGTGATGTCGAAAATCTGCAACTCCTCATTGCTCTTGTTCGTGGCCAAAAATAGCAGCTCATCGCCGGCAAAGATCCCGTTCACGTCATACGCTAAATCGTTCGTGCCTAAAAAACTGGGCGTGGATGGGTCTGTAACATCGACGATGTTTAGCTCACTGGCTCCTACGCTTGCATCTTTCAAACGCCCGACATAAAGCCGGTTGTCCTCCGGATTCAGATAGATCGAGATCGCGTCGTTATTCCCATCCAACGGGTAGTCCACCTGATTCTTCGGGTTCCAAGGCTCGGAGACATCGTAGATGATCAGCTCCTTACTGTTATCCCCCGTCGCGATAAACAGATAGTCCCCTAACGTCGTAATGCCGTTTACATCTCCATAGACGGGCATGGATCCGATGATACTGGGATTATACGGGTTGGAGACACGCACCGTAAAAATCTCATGACCCGGGTTCCGGTCCACGCCTACAAAGGCATACTCCCCGGTGTGATACATGCCGACCGACCGTGCGTTATACGCGCTGGTCCCGAGCAGGGTGATCTGTCCGGTCACGAACGGGTTATCCGGATCCGAGACATCGATCACTTGGAAGTGAATGTTATGCTGTGATTTCGGATTCGCGGAGACGTAGGCGAACGTGCCGGAGACGTAGACATCCGTCAGCTCATCTACGGTGTCCAACGTCCCGCGCATGACCGGGTTCTGTGGATCCGTGGCGTCTATGATATAGAAGTCATGCTTTTTTGCATCCGAAGCGCCTCCAACGACATAGACCATCTTATCCTGCACATCCAGGGCCGTTGCTGCCACACCCGGACCCAGGTCAATACTTCCAAGGGTCTGCGGATTCTTCCAGTCCCCGGTCAATATGCCGTCCTCGTCGAGCGCATACAGGTTCCGCCAATTACCCAGGATGGTGGTGAGGGTGATCGTTTTGGGATTCACGACATCATCCCAGGTCACGCTCACATCTACGCGTCGTTCATTCGTTGCCAGTTCCGTAACGGAAATCTGCCGCGTGAAGCCCCCCTGCTCGTCCTCCGTTCCCACGAACTGCCAAACGCCGTTCGTATACTGCAATCCATGATCTCCGGTCGTCAATGCATCCCAGTCCTCGTCCCGGATCGTGCGTACAGCCTCCAGTCCCTGTTCGGCGAGCGTGACCGCTTTCAGCGAATTGTTGGAACCACGGATATCCGAAAGCTGCCGTGTTAAGGAAACGAGCACCGTAGACGCGACGACGGCAAGGATCGCAACGGAGAAAAGAACTTCGATGAGGGAGATTCCGCGGAGCTCGTGTGTTCGCTTTTTCATAACACCATTACTCACAAGGATACCAAGGATCGAAATTATCTCGAAATCCCTTCGGTAAGCTGATAGATCGGCGTAATGATGGAAAGTGCGATGAATCCGACCAACACTCCCATGCCAAGCAACGTAATCGGCTCAATGAGCGTCGCAAGGTTCTTGGTGAGATCATCCACCTCCTGCTCTGCAAATTCCGCAGCATTCATCAGGCTGTCTGCCAAACTCCCCGTGCGATCGCCTACCTTGATCATTCCGATCGTAATGCGCGGGAAGAGCTCCGGGTGCTTCACCAGCTCATCCGTAATCGCCTCCCCTCGCTCCACGTTCTCTGCGATTTCCGACAGTACCTTTTTATAGACAAGCTGCTGCGAGGAGTTGGATGTCACCTTAATGGCATCTACGATCTGCACACCGCTCTGCAATAACGTGCCTAAAATACGTGTGAAGAAAGAAATCTGAATCGCCTGACTCAACCGGCCCATAATGGGAATACGAAGGATCGTCCGATGAACGAAATAACGGATCGGTCGGATCCGGTATAGGATATACAGCAACAGGATCAATCCGATCAGGCCGCCCAATACCCAGAACCAGTACTGCGTCATGAATTCACTCATGGTCAGCATGAGTCGCGTGGTGATCGGCAGGTTTACGTCCAGGGATTTAAATAATGGAATGAGGCGCGGAAGAATATAGAGCGAAAGGTAACTTGCGATCCCGATAGCGCCGATAAAGATGATGACGGGATAGAACAGCGCGGCGCGGATTTTTCCGCGAAGCTCATGCGCTTTCAGTAATTGCAATGATAGGTATTGCAGCGCGTTCGCCAACGTTCCGGAGGATTCCCCGACACGAACGATGTTCACGTCAAACGGCTTAAACGCGCGCGGAAATTTCGCCAACGCAGAACTGAGGGTAAATCCGTCGGACAGATCCCGAATCATCACGGTTAGCATGGCACGCATGGAATTCGAACTCACCTGTCCCTCCATGACCTCCAATGCCTCCCGAAGCGGTATCCCGGCGTTCAACATGACGGAGAGATGCTTTGCGAACGCGATCTTCTCCCGACTGCCAATGCGACGAAACGACCGCCTCCTCCGTTTCTTGGTCTTCTGCTTCTTTACCTCCTCGGCAGCAGAGAACCGTTTCATCTTCGCCGTTTCCGAAGCTCCCGCCTCCTGTTCCGGAGGTGTTCCGTGATCCGTTTTTTTCATCGGACGCTTCTTTCGTTTGTTTCCGAACAGCGCCATAGCTAATCGCTGACCACCCTTAAAATCTCCTCGATCGACGTCACACCTTCCGCCACCTTTCGGAACCCGTCCTCCAACATAGTTACCATCCCCTCCGCAACGGCCTGTTTCCGCAACTCATCCGCACTGGCACGACGCTTGATGAGTTCCCGGATTTTGTCTGACACCTCCAGCACTTCATAGACGCCCGTCCGCTTACTGTAGCCCGTATGATTACAAACGCTGCATCCCTTGGCACGGTAGACATCGCGAACGTTCTTCAGATACTTTGCATGGATTACATCTGCCATGGAGTCCAACTCTTCCTTACTCACGTGATACTGCTCTCGACAGCTCGTGCACAGTTTGCGCACCAGGCGCTGACCGATAACGACGTTTACGGTCGTGGCGATCAGAAAGGGCTCCACCTTCATATCAAGCAATCGCGGAAGAGTGGTTGCCGCATCATTCGTGTGCAGCGTCGAGAGGAGCATGTGCCCCGTCATGGCCGCGTTCACGGCAATCCCAGCGGTTTCCGTATCTCGGATCTCTCCAACCAGGATGATGTCCGGATCCTGACGAACGATCGACCGCAGCCCCTGCGCGAACGTCAGATTTGTCTGCACACTGACCTGAATCTGCGTCACCCCTTGGATTGCGAACTCGATCGGATCCTCAATGGTGACGATGCTCACGTCTCGGGAATTCAGAATCTGCAGTACGGAATAGAGCGTGGTGGTTTTTCCGGATCCTGTCGGACCGGTGGCCAGGATCATGCCGTACGGTTTGCGGATATGATTCTGGATGATCTTCAGATCCCTAGGCGAGAATCCGAGTTCTTCGAGTTGAAGCGCCTTGGCACCGCCGACAAGCAAACGCAGCACGACGTTCTCCTCATGATACGTCGGAATAATGGAAACGCGCAGATCCACCTCCTGCCCGTCGAAGTCGATCCGGAACCGACCGTCCTGCGCCATGAGATGCTCATCCGTCCGC
>WJLE01000120.1 GCA_014728655.1 Candidatus Uhrbacteria bacterium | reverse complement strand
GGATGCGACCGAGCAGGTATCCGCCGGTGACCATGCTTAGCAGCGAGACCGCGGCGATGATATCCGTCGGCGCTCCAAGGGCTCGGAGGATCATGAGTAGCAGGCTAAATCCGATCAGACCGATCTGCTGCGTGAGGGGGCGGAGCATGAAGGGTATCGTATCATGTGCTTTTTCAAGGGGGAAACCGTGCTCGACGCTGGATGGAAAATGCTTTAAGCTTAGCGTCATGTTAAACAAAATGCGTAAGATGACTCCCTCCTGGGCACTGGATCTGTATCATCGTTTCCTTGCTTGGCTGGCCGCGATCCTCTATCGGCATCCCAGCAGGGATCTGATCGTCATCGGTGTGACGGGAACCAGTGGAAAGAGTAGTACGTGCTATTTTCTGGCAAAGGCATTGGAAGCGGACGGATCCAAAACCGGGATGACCAGTACAGCATTCTTTAAGGTGGCGGACTCCGAATGGACGAACGATACGAAGATGACCATGTTGGGCCGGTTTAAGCTGCAGAAGATGCTCCGGAATATGGTGGATGCGGGCTGCAGATATGCGATCGTGGAAACGACGAGTCAGGGGATCGTGCAGCACCGGCATCAAGAGATCGACTACGATATCTGCGTGTTTACGAATCTGTACCCGGAGCACCTGGAGGCACACGGAGGATTTGAGAACTACAAGCAGGCCAAACTGGAACTGTTTCGACATACGGCTTCGCTGCCGCCAAAGAGTATCGAGAAGGAGGCGGCGCCTCGAATCGCCGTGTTGAACAAGGATAACGAACACGCGAAGGATTTTGCATTAAAGAAGTTCGATCGGATCGTCTGGTTCGGGGTGGAGTCCGATGCCGAGTATCAGGCCAAAAACGTTGCATCTGATCTGGAGCAGGTGGCCTTTTACATCGGGGACACGCATTTTGAGATTCATACACCGGGAGAGGTGATGGTGTATAACGCGATTGCTGCCATCGCCACGGCGGAGGCGCTGGGGTTTCCGCGGGAAGAGTTGTCTGCGCGACTTCGTGCAATCCGTGGGATTCCGGGGCGTTATGAGTTCATCCATGAAGGGCAGTCATTTCATGTGATCGTGGATTATGCCTTTGAACCGGTGGCACTGGAACGTTTGTTCGATACGGTGTCGGCATTCAAGAACGGAAGGATCATCCACGTGACCGGATCCGCCGGAGGCGGAAGGGATCTGTCGCGCCGACCGCTGATGGGAAGTATTTCCGCGAAGCGCGCGGATATCACGATCGTGACCAATGAGGATCCCTATGATGACGATCCGATGAAGATTATTGAGGATGTGGCCAAGGGTGCAGCGCAATCCGGTCGGAAGGACGGGGTGGACCTGTTCAAGATCCTGGATCGCAGTGAAGCGATTACCAAGGCGATTGGATTGGCGGAGTCAAAGGACATCGTCCTGATTACGGGGAAGGGAAATGAACCGGTGATGGCGGTTGCGGATGGGAAGAAGATTCCCTGGGATGATCGCGAAGTCACCCGATCCGTGCTTAAGGAGTTACTGGGCAAATCGGAAGGGGATGATGAGAAAGAAACCATTGACGTGGTAGAATAGTCTAAGATGTTTAAGTTAGAGGATGTCATCCAATTAAAGCCGGATGAAGTGATTCGCATGGTTACGAAACGCCACGTGGCAACGATCGTGCCCAGGCTGTTTTTTGCTTTTTTGCTCATTGTTCTTCCCTTTTTCTTTTTGTTTCCGCTCTTTGACACGGGTCCTTCCGGAGTGGTCGTTTTTTTAGTCCTGGTCTTTGTCGGATTGATCGTAGCGTATCGAACGTTTCGTCTGTGGGATGGCGATGTCTTGATCCTGAGCAATCAGCGTATCATCAAGGTGAATCAGACCGGCGTGTTTTCGCGTACGGTCAATGAGGTGGCGGCAGAAGATATCAAGGAAGCATCCTGGGAAAAGAAGGGGATGATCAGTCATCTGTTTAACTACGGATCGGTCAGTATCTCCGCGTTGCAAACGATTCAAACCAAACAGGTGCCGCATCCGCAGGAGGTGCATCGTTACATCCAGGAGGTTGTCGATCTCATTAAGGAGGAGCAACGGAAAACCGTTGCGGAGCGCGAATCTCGACTGAAACGCGTCCGCTCTGCAGTGGAGGATTTGGATGACGAGGAGCTGCTGAAGCTGGAACGGGTGATGAAGGATCAGGATCGACAGAAGACGATCGATGAGGTGTTTAAACCTTCTGAAAAGAAGGAAATCGGAGCGGAGGAGTCTGAACGTTCTGCTTCGGTTTCGAGCGCGAAAGAAGCGCGCGATATTACCGTGAAGAAATTGTTTGGATCGGACAACGGAACGCATCTTAAGCCACTGGAAGATGATTAAGCGTATCCCCGAGCTCGTCGGCCGCTGGCCGCTGATTCTGCTGGGTAGTCTGACGCTACTCCTGTTTATCGGTGTCGTGACCGTTCGAGAAAGTTACCGAGGCTGGAGGGTGGATCAGGAGATTCGAGCTCTGGAATCGCAGGCCGATGAGCTGGAGGGTCGGAACAAGCGGCTCATGGAGATCGCGCAGGCGCTGGAATCCCCGGAACGCATGGAGGTGGAGGCAAGGAAGCGGTTGGGGATGCAGATGCCCGGAGAGCAGGTGGTCGTCTTGGAAGGTCTCTCTGCCACGGGGAGCTGGCAGTCACAGTTACAATTAGACGTGGTCCAGGAAGCACCGGAAGTCGTCCGATCAAATCCCGAGCAGTGGTTGTATTATTTCTTTAAACCCCATCAACTCTAATCGCTATGAGATTAAAATGGATCCTTATTACCCTAAGCGCGATTGCCGTGATCGTGGTTGTCTCGAGTCTGTATCTGATCACGCTTTGGGGCGCTTACTCTCGACATTGGGAGGGGCCGGCCATGATGACGATCGCGAATGTCCTGCCGATCCCCGCTGCGCGGTTTTCCGGTCAGCCTATTCGTTTAAGTGACTATTTGCGTGATGTACGTTCCATTGAGACGTTCCTGTCATCCGAAGATGCGAAACAACAGGGGTTGGCACGTCCCTTAACGATGGAGGATCGCAAACAGGCCTTGGACCGACTTTTGAAGGAACAGGCGATTGAGGAATTGGCCTACATCCGAAAGGTGGATGTGACGCCGTCCGAAATCGATGAAGCTATGGCTGTGGAATTCAATACGGAAGGTGCGCAGGAACAGGATTTTGAGCAGTTTCTGCAAAGCACCTATGGGTGGAGCATCGAGGACTTCAAGCAGCACGTTGTACGTCCGGCGCTTCTTACGCGTAAACTCGCCGCTTCCTACGCCGTAGATCATGGAAATGATCCACAGGCATTGGAGCGGTATTTGGAAGAACGGATTACGCGTCCGGATGTCATTCGGTACATTCGGTTCTAGGCTGCGAGGAGTAGGGAGTAGAGAAGTAGGAGGAGGGAAGTAGGATGGGGGGGATCCCTCGTCCTGTTTGATCGAACCCTGTTAGAGAGTGAGGAGTAGCGTTCTCGTCGTCTATTCCTATGCATTCGTACTTCGAATGTAAGCTCCACACGTTCACATTCCTATTTTTGCGTTTCCTGAGGAGTCCCGCCGTGCGGGACAACGAAGGATCTGTTCCGCAAGTAAGTTCGTCATAACGAGGTCACGCGTTTCGTGCGTTCTTGCGATAAAGATCCTTTAATCCGTCACGTTGCACGTGACTTCGTTTGGGAAGCGTTGTGTGGGGATGCTTGGCTATGCGTGCGGGTATTCCGGATCTTCGCCGATCGCGGCGTTGGTTTCTTCTCCGGACTCGTTTCGGTAAATATCCCAGCGCGATTCCAGTGATGTTTTCATTGCCTCCGTGGGTTGATCCGGGGCCAGCTCTCCGATATTGAGGTGACTTTGGAGCACCTCTTCAACGAGGTTGTTCCAGTCTTCCTGTGTTGCAACGCCTTGTTCGCGTGCCAGGTCGGCAATCGTTTGATAGAGATCCGCTTTGTTGAGGGAATCGAGGTTTGTCATAGCAATTGTACGTTGATGATGATCTTAGAATAGTTGTTGGGAGATGGAAAGACATCAAAGGTCATGAGGTATGAAATACGAGGTCTACGGTATGGGGTCGATAGATGCGATGAAAAATCGTTTGTGTTGGTGGGCGTTCTACATTACAAAAGCCATCCATGGTCCGGATGACTTTGTGCTGGAGCCAGCTCCGGGACTTGAACCCGGGACCTCTACTTTACGAAAGTATTGCTCTACCACTGAGCTAAGCTGGCATGAAGCGGATCATCCTACCCCGTCTCGCTGTGCTTCATTTACGGGGCGGGCGGAAAATCCATTTTCTTATGATCTTCGACCGTGTCGGTCGATCGGGTTTCCGAGGTTTCCCTCATCTTCCCGTTGGAGCGGGTAGCGGGAATTGAACCCGCCTCTCAAGCTTGGGAAGCTTGCATAATAGCCACTATACGATACCCGCAATCGGTTTTTTGCATTGCGGATTTTTGTATTGCGAATTGTTTTAACTGCGGCGTATTCGCAATGCGCAATGCGCAATCTGTAATCTGATTTATCCCTGTTAAAGAAGCGACGAATCGAGTATGATGTTTCAGAACTATGCGTCTTCTAAAGATCGTATTCTTAGTGGCCCTGATTCTACTGATTAGCCCGATGGTCGTCAAGGCGGCGGAACAAGATGCGCTGCTCTTAACGTTAGATCGAGGGTTTGTGGATCGTCCGGTAGAATTGGCGGTTTTTGAGGGGTCCTTCATTGTTGGTTGGGAGGCAGGCGTGCTCATGGAACCGTCTGTCATGGAAATCGTCCAACTATCGGATGATCAGGTCGAGATCGTGTTCGCAGATGCAGCTGCGATCCATTCTGCCGGCATGCTATCTGTGGCGTTTCCTAATGCGGGCTATGCCACACGCATCAACACGTCAGCGTTGAACATGGTGGACGGACAGAAGCGGTTAATGATCTCCGTTCCGGAAGCGGTGGAGGTTACAGAAGCGGTTTCCCCGCGATCCGAGACGCAACCTGTTGCAGCAACGGAGAACGGCGTTATCCGGACGGAGGAAACGGTATTTCTGACGCTAGATCAGGGGTTTGTTGCGCGACCCGTATCGTTGGAGCTTTTTGACGGGGAGTTAGTGGTGGCATGGGATGAACAGACATTAATCGCACCTACAACGTTGCGCATCACGCGGACGGAGGGCGGAATTGCGGTTGAGGACGCGGTGGAAGCGGCAAAGGGTGTTGCGCTCCGTTTCGGAGATTCCGATGCGATTTCGAATGCAGGCAGCATGATACTGTCTCATAAGGCACACCGTCCTCAAGCACCTTCCGAACATGCGGAAACGATCGTGCAAGCAACCGGTGAGGTCGTTCCGGCCATGTTCGAAGGAGATCGATTTACCTACGAAATACCGGCGTCCGCTGAGCTGGTCTACACGCCGAGCTATCGGAATGGCATCATGCAGACCGGGATTGCCTCCTGGTATGCCTATAAGGATTGTCTTTGTGCCGCATCACCGGACGTCCCTAAAGGGACGCGCATGAAGGTATCCCGGCAGGATGATCCGTCACGATTTACGGTGGTTACAATCAATGATTGGGGGCCGGATCGTAGCGTTCATCCGGAACGGGTGATTGATTTGGATCAGGTGGCATTCTCCCGTATTGGGAATCCGCGCGGTGGCGTCCTGGCGGTGGATGTGGAAGTCTTGGATCCGGAAGATCCGTTGTATGCGATGGGTGATGAGCTTCCTCCGCCTCCTTGGAGATGGTGATTGCATTTAAGCCGTCAGGTCATCAGGTAGGTGAGGAGACGCTGACAGGACACCCG
>WJLE01000119.1 GCA_014728655.1 Candidatus Uhrbacteria bacterium | reverse complement strand
CGTACGGCATTCAAGGAAGGGATTGAGGCGTTTGGATTCGGAGAAAAGACGGGGATCGAGCTCACGCCCGAAGCAAGTGGTAACGTGGATGCGCTATCAAAACAGGCGGAGGTATACGGGGCAACGGCCTCTTTCGGACAGGGGATTAGCGTGACACCGATTCAGCTCCTAGCAGGGTTTACAGCACTTGCGAATGGCGGTCGGCTGCTTAAGCCGTTTATCATCGAAGAGATCATCTACCCGGATGGTCGTCGGGAAAAGACTTCTTCCGAATATTTGGGGAGTCCCATTTCTGCACGAACGTCCGAATTAATCCGCGGGATGTTGGTTTCTGTGGTCGAACGTGGACATGCCACGGCAGCAGCGGTTCCCGGCTACTTCGTAGCAGGAAAAACGGGTACTGCGCAGGTGGCGAATCCCCGGGGTCCGGGGTACCTGGAGGGTGTTGTGATTACCAGCTATGCTGGTTTTGCACCAGCGGATGATCCTGCCTTCGTCATGTTGGTGAAACTCGATAAGCCACGTGCGGGAAAGTGGGCCAGTGTAAATGCCGCTCCGCTTTTTAGTGAGATCGCAACGTATCTCCTTGCGTACCTCGAAGTTCCGATGGAACGGGATATCTATGCTCCTAAGGAGACGGAAGCCGTTCCGGATTTGCCATCGGATCTGTCCGATGCGCCGGATATCGTCTCTATTGACACCGGTTCCGGAGAGACGTTAGATACGCCTGTAGAACCCCCTCCTATTGAGGAAATCCAGGATATGACGGATGATACGGTTGAAGCGGTTGAGGGAGTGGAGGAGTAAACGATGTTTACATGAATGGCAAAATGGTTGAAGCGTTGAGGAGTGACCCTCGATGGGAACCGGTAAACGATTTTTCCATTCAACCATTTACCCAGTAGGAATGATTAAGCAACTATTCACCAACCTTCTAGCCGCTTCTGCCAAGCGGGCGATTCGGCGTGATAAGCCGTTTATCATTGCGATCACCGGCTCCTACGGAAAATCCTCTACCAAGGAGGCGATTGCAATTGCGTTGGGCACGCGGGAAGCGGGTTCTGGCGTTCGTGCAACACGTAAGAATTACAATAATGAATTCGGTGTTCCGTTCACCGTATTAAACGTTCCGGCGCCGGGCAAAGACCCGCTCAAATGGCTGCGGATTTTATTGCGTGCCGTGTGGGTGGGTTGGGGTTTTGGTCACGTGAACGCACGCATGTTGGTTTTGGAAATGGGCGCAGATCGACCCGGGGATCTGAACTGGCTCGTACGGATGGCGCCTCCGGATATCTCCGTAATCACGGCCGTTGCCGAAGCGCATTCGGAATTCTTTGGAACCCTCGATGACGTTGCGGTGGAAAAAGCTACCCTTGTGCGCAGGTTGAAGAAGGGTGGGGTTGTGGTGTTGAATAACGATGATCCGCGCGTCACAGCCATGCGTAAAGAGACGGAGTGCGAGGCGCACTATTTCGGATTTTCCGAAGGCAGCGACGTTCGGGTGGTTACCACGGAGCCCAGTGTGATCACGGATGCGCACGGCCATTTTTTACCTCAGGGGATTCAGCTGCGATTGGAAATCGATGAGCGTGAGGAGAGGGTGCTTTTGAAGGGCACGATCGGTCGTCCGCAGGCAGCGTCCGCCGCTGCGGCACTTGCCCTTGCCAAGCAGTTACACGTGCCGGTGCGTCAGGCCATCGAACGGTTGGAAAAGGATTACCACGGCATCGCCGGACGCACCCGGGTCATTCCGGGTATTAAGTACACGACAATCATTGACGATACCTATAACGCCGCGTCCCCGGCAACGGTAATCTCTGCGATCTGTGATCTTGCCGCTCTTCCGCTTTTAGGCACGCAACGAAAAATTGCCGTCATTGGGGAGATGCGGGAGCTGGGGGAATATTCGGAAGAGGCACATCGTGCCGTGGGTCTGGAAGTTGCGGCCAAAGGCATAGCGTACCTGGTCACCGTCGGGGAGGGAGGTCGCTTAATCGCTGCTGCGGCCCGTGAAGGCGGCATGGATACCATGCAGATCAAGGAGTTCGATACGAGTCCAGAAGCGGGGATTTATCTGCAAGGATATATTCAAACCGGAGATGTGTTGCTTGCAAAAGGCTCCCAAGGGTCCAGAATGGAAAAAGTGGTCAAAGAATTGATGGCAGAACCGTTGGAGGCGCCGTTCCTGCTCGTTCGGATGGATGACGAATGGCAGAGGATGGGTTAAGTGGGTGGATAAATAACAAAGGTGTATAGGTGAGTAAGTGTAGAAGTGAACGGGTAGTGGGAGCACTCGTTCGTTGACAGTTATGCATTTTTTACGTATAATCCTCCCACAAAAACCACAGAAGGCCCGTTCGTCTAGTGGTTAGGACGTCAGGTTCTCATCCTGAAAACAGGGGTTCGATTCCCCTACGGGCTGCCAAAGGAAAACCGTTCCCGTAAGGAATCGGTTTTTTTAATGTTGTATCGGTGGCATCGAACGAGGGGGGGTCGAGTGAGCGAAGCGCAGACAAAAATGTGTTAACACTCCTAGGATGTGTGGAGTGTAGAGAAATCGTAGGCCTGTAGACTACAGCTCTTCGATGAGTCGTCGTAGTTCTTCTTTGCCTTGCGTTCCGATCACGCGCTTCGTTTCGTTTCCGTTTGCATCCAGGAACACGAACGTGTGCTGTGTAAAGATGTTGAAATCATCCGCAAGCTGTTCTTCGTCAGCATCCGTGTCATTGTCCTTGGTGTTGACCCGAATCACGTTTACGCTGTTCTCCGTTTCCGCCACGATCTGTTGCAAATGTGGTTCTTCCGCTAGGCAGGTTGGGCACCAGTTCGCGTAGAAGAATAGAACCGTGGGCTTGTCATTTGTAAGCGCAGCTTCATAGGTGGCGTTAGAGTATTCCTCGTACGTTGCACCTCCGTTGGAAGGGGGTTCGTCATTCGCCACGGGATCGTGTTGGGCTTCTTTTCGGATCACTTGCTCGAACGTGTTGTAGGATTCCAGGACGGTATTGACCGGGTAATCCATCATCTCGGTGAGGGGATCTCCGATTTCGTAGTTAATAAAGAAGGCATCCGGGACATCGTGAACCTTTGTAGCCCAGTCTGTACCGTACAGTTCAACGGCCAATGCCTCGCTAGGGATCCAGCGAAGGACATTTCCATCACTGATGGCATAGACTTTGGGATCCGTGGTGATCTTCACCAGGCGCTTCCCGGGCCGATAGGTAACATTTCCGGCGATTTGGATGGCAGCCAGTTCTGCATCTGAGATCGTGAGGACGTGATCGAAGTTGTTGTACCAAGAGAAGAACACCTTGTCGTTTGGGAAGACGTATCGTTTATCGTTGTTGAAGTAGTAGACGGCGGGGCCCGAGGCCTTGATGAGTTGGCCGTTAGTGCGTTCTGCCGCTTGGACAGCAGGAACCACGCTTATGAGCATGGTGCATGCAAGAAGCAGGGGCAAGAAATCGTGTTTCATATAGACTTGTTAGAATTGCTGGAAGTATACCTGATTGGCTACATAACAAAAAACCGGCGTCCTAAGTAGGTCGTCGGCTTAAGTGGACTCGTCCTCCGGAATCTCCATGTCGATCCAGTCGTCAGGGACGTCGGCATCCTCAAACGACCATTGAACGTCGGGCGATTCGGATTTCGGAGGTTCAGTAGATCTTAGGTCCCGTGAAGGTGGCATCGCCTCCGAAGGGT
>WJLE01000015.1 GCA_014728655.1 Candidatus Uhrbacteria bacterium | reverse complement strand
GGAGATTTGAACTCCCGACCTCGGCCTTGCAAAGACCTTGCTCTCCCAGGCTGAGCTACACACCCACAAAAGCAGGCGGCGGGATTCGAACCCGCATCATTGGCTTGGAAGGCCAAGGCCCTACCATTGGACGACGCCTGCTTAAAGTATGTAGTTAGGGTCGGGCATTGTGCCGGCGCTAACCCTGTTAATGTTCGCAAAGCGGATCGGGAGAGTCGAACCCCCTAAATCCTTATCCATCCGCATTTTACCAGAAATCGTCTGTGTGCACAAACTGCACACCAGCGGCCTCTGCTGCCTGACGATCGGTCTCTTGATCACCGACGAAGACGGTCTGCGCTGGGGTATACCTAAGCTCTCTCATCAAGCCTACTAATATATCCGGGGACGGCTTCTTCGGGAAGCCGCCATTCTTACCCGTTGCATAGCGGTAGGTGATGGCGCCTATTTTGCTACCAGTCCAGTTGAGTTGCTCATGAATGGCCGCTGAATCACGCTTTGGGCTCTGGTTGCTAGCAATCACTAGTTGATGCCCGGCTTCACGCAACTCTTCGCACTTCTCCGCCCTACCGGGCAGGAGTTTGAAATCGAAGTCGCCACAACTGCCGTCTCTTTGCGGGGTGAGGGTTCCGTCTGCATCAAAAATGTACAACATCGCTGCCCTCCCTACGATTCGAGCGCCTGGATGAGCATTTCCAGGTCATGCTCTTCAATCAATAGAGCATCAAACTCTTCTTGCGTGGCTGCGGCATACTTCGCCGCGGTCACTTCTTCCAACTCCGCTCTCAAGGCTTGAATTCGGCTCTTAGTATTTTCGTTCACCGTTCCTCCTTTACTTTATCGCGCAGCGCTCTATGCGCTGCACTGAAACCGCTGCCGGGAGTTCGAACCTCGGCAAGGCACCGACCAGCGGTGGGGTGGGGCTCTAGTACGCCGAATGGATGATCCAGTCGGCGATTTCCTCCGCCTCTGCCCCGTCGAGCCACTCCTGGTGCTCGTCGGCGTTGGGCCAGTCGGCGTCAATGAAGGCCAGCACCTCGCCCTCAGTGGCCGCCGGATCCACCTCGCTGTTTAAGATCTCGGTGATCTCTACTAGCACCTGGTCGTCGATATTAAAATTTTTACCTACCATGTCGTCATTCCTCCTTGGTGTTTATAAGGCTCTCTTCTGGAGCCTACCCTTTCAGAACTCACGAATACTGTCATGAGCTCTGAGAGGGGCCGATTGCGGTCCCGGCCTCGTCCCCACTGTCCTATTCTGCGAATTCGTCCCACGTGATCGTGAGATAGCCAGCGTTGGACTGATGAACCGGATTCTTCGCCATGAGGCACTTAAGCTTCACGGTGGCAGTTTCTTCACGAGTCCATTCTCCCGTGAAACGATTCTTCGCAATAAAGTCATGCTGCGAGACCACTGCTAATGCTCTTCCTCCGCACGCACTACACTTTCCCAATACTTGTTTCGTGCCCATCGTTCTCTCCTTTTGGTTGTAGTTGTGATTACGTTTCCCCGCTGCCTGCCCTCGTGGGCTTACCCGGCTCCGCCAGCAGCGGGGAGTTCGCCGGATTGCCGGGATGGGCTCCCGACGGGCTTGAGATTCTAGGTTATCTCATCCTGTCGTAACAGGACTTGCAGGACGACCCGAGGCTGGCTGACATTGCCTCGTATTTCCAGTGGATGGTGCAGCCGCAGTCTAACACCCGACCGTCAGGATAGTCGGGTTGTCTTGGCTTCGGTGTGCCAATGAGACCATAATTGATGCCTGTTACGTATCCGAGATAGTCGATTTCTGACTGGGTAAACTCTGCAATTTTGAGTGTTTCGAGTTCTGTTAACATTAGTTTCTCCTGGTACGTTTGATAAAATTCTTCCTAGTGTTAATGTCCCCTGTTTCTTCACTAGCCTTAGTATATACGATAATCGTATATTTGTCAAGCCCCAAATAGACAAATTTTATATGCTCCGCTAGGATTAATCTAGTACTATGGTACTAGCCCCTCATCATCATCCTCACCAACATCTGCCCGAATGCGCGTTAGAGCACTGGAGGACCACTCCTGGACGTACATCCGATCGATGGCGATACGGACGATGTCTGTGAATGTTCCGAATCCGAGCTCTTGGAGCTC
>WJLE01000118.1 GCA_014728655.1 Candidatus Uhrbacteria bacterium | reverse complement strand
TCGCAGCATATCGTCGTTTCGAGTGTTGTGCCGGATCAGCGACTGCAAAATCCGTTCGTGATCCTTGGTCGGGCACGGGCCTTTGAAAATACGATCAACTGGAGGATTCGCGACAACCGCGAGCAGGTGATCGCTGAAGGGTTTGCGACGACGAATGCGCCGGATGTCGGACGGTTCGGATCGTTCCGCATTCGTGCTTTCTATATGGATATGCCCGAAACGGATACCGGAACCGTGGAGGTGTTTACGTTGTCCGCACGAGACGGATCGGAGCAGGACATGGTTCGGATTCCGGTTCGCTTGAATCGCGAGGTATTACCGGTAAAAATATTTTTCTCGAATATTGAGCAGGATCCCAACGCCACATTCTGCGATCGGGTTTACCCGGTGACCCGGAGGATTCCCAAAACGGTTAACGTAGCCGAAGCGACCGTGCTGGAACTGCTTAAAGGCCCGAGCATCCGGGAGCAATCCATGGGGAATCGGACCTCTATCTATCCCGGGACGAAGTTGCGATCCATCAATCTCGACGATCGCGTGATAACCGTGGATCTCTCGAAAGAATTTACCTATGCGCTCAGCGGATCCTGTATGGTGCAGGCGATTACCTCACAGATCAATCAGACGTTGACACAGTTTGAAACGATTGACGTTGCACGCGTTCTGATCGAAGGTCAGGATGCGGAGCTGGAACTGCAGCCGTAACTATGGGATGGGCTGGTGCAATCGCAGGGTTCAGCGCGGGAGCGATTATGATCCTGTTGGGTCATGTCGCGCCCCTCTTGGGCGCGAACAGGCTTGCCAAGGATCTGGACGTTCTACGTCTGTTTGGTCGGAAATACAGCAGACGGGAATCTCATATCGTGGGCATGATCATTCATTTGATCCTGTATGCGTTCTTCGGTATCGTTTATGGTGTCGCGGTGGTACAAGGCGTGTTCGACGGCGTGCAGCCGTTTCCGCTCGGTATCTATCTGGCACTGATCACGATCGTCATGGGCGGCGTCATTATGCCGTTGGAGGGGCATGGATTGTTTGGGGTGAAAGAAGATCATTGGTTCGTCGTAGACCTTTTACTGATGAATGCCGGATGGCTGATCCTGTTTGCCGCCATTTTTCGTATCTGGCTATAGGATGGGGAGGATGGACGACGGATGAAGAAAGGGGTAAGAAAACAAGGGTGAATGATGGCTCTGGAGTCCTCGCCCTACGTCCACCTTCCCTCATCCTTCTTTCCCCATCCTTCATCCTCAAGCTATGCGCATTCTATCCGTCTCTGACTTTCTCGGACTCGTAAACGAGACTCTGAAGGCTCTAAGTGAGTACGAGGAGTTCGGTGTGGAAGGGGAGATCTCCGGATATCGCGTGAGTCAGGGTCAGTGGGTGTCGTTCGATCTCAAAGACGAGACATCACTCGTGAACATCTTTTTACCCATTTGGAAGCAGACCATCCCCATCGAAGACGGGATGAAGGTTCGGATCACAGGGGTTGCGCGCATCTATCCGAAGTACGGGAAGTTCTCCTTATCCGCAGAAAAAATTGAACCCATCGGAGAAGGTGCGCTCCGTAAGGCATTGGCGGCATTGCGTTTGAAGCTGGAGAACGAAGGGCTCTTTGATCCGGGTCGAAAAAGAGCGTTGCCACGGTTTCCAAAAAAGATCGCACTTATTGCCAGCCGCGAATCCGCTGCGTATGGCGACTTCGTGCGCATCGTCGGCGAGCGCTGGCCATTGCTAGAGATTGATCTCTATCATGTCCTCGTCCAAGGGGACAGGGCGCCGGCAGACGTCATGCGCGCATTTCAAACCGCACAGCAGTCCGACTACGATGCGATTATCCTTACCCGTGGCGGCGGGTCGTTCGAAGAGCTGATGGCGTTTAACGATGAGCGGCTCACACGCGCGATCTATGCCTCCCAGATCCCGACACTCGTCGCCATCGGTCATGAACGGGACGTCTCGTTGGTCGAAGAGGTCGCGGACGTCCGCGGATCCACGCCAACGGATGCCGCGCGCAGACTCGTCCCGGATCATCGGGATATCGAGTACGAACTTTCCAGCATCTTGCAAACCATCTCCGGACGTATGGAGCGTCAGATCACGGAGAAACAAAATCTGATTAACGGTGTTCTACAATCCGGTTCGCGTTGGTTGGAGGGTTACCGGTTCCGTTTGGATCAGCACCGATCTTCCATCACGGACGGGATGGAACGCATACAGGAACGGATGACGGATCGTATCACCGGCATCGTTCGCTTGCTGAAATCTTTGGATCCTAAAGCCGTGTTAGAGCGGGGATATTCCATCGTGCGGGATACCAAGGGGAGGGTGGTTGCATCCACCTCACAGGTGACCAAAGGAGATGTCGTGGAGTTGCAGTTAAAAGACGGAGTCGCAGGCGCGAGCGTGCAGGTGGTGAGGAAGATGGGAACGCCGATTGATTGATCATTGCGATGATATAAACCCGTGGCGCGAGGTTCGGCATTTGTGCCAGGAAGCGCATTCAGAAACCTGGCGCACTAGAGGGTTTCTCACACGACGCCCACGATTCATTGGGACTTTATCTTTTCTTTATCCTGTGGTAGCTTCGCGATAGTTTGTACCTTTGCGAAAGGAGAGGGGGAAATGCCCTACCATGCATATGATGATTCGACGCAGGTGGAGGC
>WJLE01000117.1 GCA_014728655.1 Candidatus Uhrbacteria bacterium | reverse complement strand
GCACCGGTATATTCCCAGATCAGATTGGCAAGCGTTTCGATGTCATGATACTCCAAACCGCCAACGTTATAGACTTCACCGTCTTTAAAATTGTCCACGATGTTCGATAATGTGCGACAGGTGTCTTCGAGGTAGGTGGAGGTTCGGTAGTGGCCCTTGTACACCGTGATCGGTAAACCGTTGAGCGCATGATAGCAAAATTTTACATTCACGCTGCGATACGGATGATACCATTCGCCAGGTCCGTAAGTGTTGAATAGTCGTACAATGACGGATTGCGTTTGATGCATGATGCGAGAGTTATTTATCTGCATTTCGTTCACCCATTTACTCATTGCATAGTCATTCATCTGCTTGATGGGAACCTCGTTCATGACGGATTCCACCATCACGCCATCATAGTCCCCATAGACTTCGGATGAAGAAAAGTGAATCAGCTTAAATCCATACTTTTCCTGTAACCGGATGACATTCTTGGTTCCGATGGCGTTAGATTTCCAGACCTGTTCATAATAATCCTCACCATTCCAGCGTCCGAATTCCGCCGCCGTATTATAGACGAAATCAAAAGGCCCCGATTTTTCGACGATGCGTTCAAGCTGTCGATAGTCGGAGATATCGCAGCGTGCGTAGTCCTGGTTCTCTTCCGCGCCCATTTCGTGCTCCCAGCCGCGTTCGCCCTTGGCATGGCAGAGATCAAGGCCGAAGACGCGGTGGCCTTTTTTGTGGAACATGGAGACCAGCTTGGTGCCGACAACTCCTTTGCTCCCCGTGATGAGGATTGATGCCATAAATTTATTGATTGTGAGCTACTTTAAACAGCGGAGGGGTGCCCGTCAACCGTGTCTGAGATTTCATCCATGCACTTGATGCAGAGGATGACGATGTGTCGTCCATAAGGTAGTTTAAGGTGGCTTAGGATGTGTTCAATTTGGATCATTAGCCATTTGAGCGGTGGAATTTTTAAGCATAGGCCGATGACCCGATCATTAAAATCTATCATGGATACCGTTGTCCATCGCACGGGCTTGAATCCAGCCTGTTTAAGCTTCGTTGTCAAGCTTCGTACAGAAAATTCACGAACATGTGAATCTCCATTGTTCT
This sequence comes from Candidatus Uhrbacteria bacterium, assembly GCA_014728655.1. GTDB lineage: Bacteria > Patescibacteriota > Patescibacteriia > 2-12-FULL-60-25 > 2-12-FULL-60-25 > 2-12-FULL-60-25. The sequence continues at coordinate 2,233 of WJLE01000117.1, read as the reverse complement.
TCAACGATTCGGGTGAGAAATCGGTTAACGGGGTAAATGTTCTTATGCCTAAGCTTCGAAGTAGCCGTCCCCAAAGCGTTCCATCCGCGTTGAGGTTTGGTACGGTGATCAGAATCATTCCATGACTATCTAATACACGATTTAACTCGTTAAGTGAGGTGTTGAGATCGAGCACATGTTCGATGACTTCTGAACAAATAATTTTATTGAATTCTTGATCTTTGAATGGGAGTCTCTCAAGCGGTGTGGTAACAAAATCGACGTTTTGGATTTGCTGCACTTCCTTTTGTTTCCGTGCAAATTCCATGAACGAGTCTGCAATATCTGTACCAATGACATATTTTGCTTTTTTAGCGGCGATGAACGCCTGTCGACCCGCTGCACAACCGATGTCAGCGACGACATCTTCCTTCGTGATCGGAAGATAATCGAAGATGTATCGTTCTCGTAAGTAATTGGTTAATCCAATACGATACGTCGGTTGAAACTTTGCGTTTGATAGGATGCCTGCTTTTTGACTACCGAACTGCTCCCACATCTGTACATAGTTATTTTGTTGATTCATAGTTGATGAATACGATGAATATATGCTTTCGTGACGATTTCGATTGAGAACTTGCGTTTGGCGATTTCAGTTACCTGGGTTGGATCTAGTAGGGGAAGTTCGTTGTGAATCATTTTTTCAATTAATTCCACCGTTTCTTCAAAACGTTTATCAGGATTGATGAGAAAGGCATTTCTACCATGGGTCAAGATTTCTTCGACGTCAGATATTTTTGTGATAAGGATCGTCCGTCCCGTGGCGAGGTATTCCGGGAGCTTTGATGGAAAGCTGTTATCGGTCACGGGATTCTTCGGTCGCAGAACCAGCAATACATCGCATTCCTGGATCGCAGGCAGAACTAGTTTGTGTGGAACGCTGTAGCGTGTCTCCAGATAATTGGGATGATCTCCAAGTTCCTGTAGTATCAGCTGCTTCATCCGCGACTCCTCGGAGGAAATAATGCGTAGCTGAAAAGGGAGCTGTTGTTCTGATAATCGTTTTGCAACACGTAACACATACTCCGTTCCTTGATATGCGCGCGCGTTTCCCACGTATCCGATGCGTAGCGGTTGATGACGTTTGATCGCTGGATTTGGGAATAGTTCCGGATCGTAGCCGGGGTACATCACGACCGTATTCGGATGAGTTGGCGCAAGGTGCTGCTGTAGGTGTGTATTGACACATCCAACGAGATCGAACAGTCGGATAGTTGTACGATAAAGCCATTTCATCCATTGTCGCTTGAAATGATTAATGATTCCATTTTGGTACAACTCCTCTTCCCAGGCGCCATGAAGATCGATGGCGATTCGTTTGCCGTAAAAGAGCTTACTGAGTATTAGCGTCCACCAATCTGTTTGTGTGTTACCAAGATAGATTGACTGCTTATAGTTCCGCAGTTCCTTCATTCGCTGCCAGATTCGTTTGCCTTTGGCATTGTAGGTTTCGATTCTAAGCTCCGGATGTCGCTTAAGTTCTTTGAGTAGAAGTTGTATCCGAATCGGCGTTCCACGTTTTGGGTCATCAATGTCACAGCTATGGATAAATAATATGTTTTTCATAGCTATTTGGAGGTAGTGGTTGGTTTAGGTTTTGATGGGTATCCAAACGGTAACGAGATGAATCGCGTGACGGTCTTCGCCCAAATAGCACCCCAGCCACCAAAAAGCGGTATAAATACTAATGTGCTAATGATTTGTAAGGTGGAGTTTAAACCATAGAATGTCCAAAGTTTCTTCATACGGTTGTGGGCATTAAAGTAATGAAGTCCGACCATTGTTGGCATGACGATCATCCCCAGCGCGTAGACGATCGTTGGTAGGACGGCATCTGCGTATGCTGGGAAGAGGAGTGGAATGAGCAGTGGCGCGATTCCGATGTACATCAGCGTACCGATTGCTGCGAGTCCAATCCCAATCCAGAAATGACGCTGGGTTGCTTTTAGTCGAGTTTCAGTATCTTCATGTTGTGATAGACGTTTAAGCAATATCCCTCCCGTGCTTTTTACGAATCCTTTCAGTTGTTCCGGGATGAGGATTGCGATGCTATAGCTGGCTAACGAACCATAGCCACCAAATAATTGCACTAACACCTGATCGATTTTTCCGGCGATTGTCTGCATGATTGAAATGTAAGAAAGATGATGACCGGTTTGGATGTGCTCAATTGCGTCTCCTTGGACCGGTAGCG
>WJLE01000116.1 GCA_014728655.1 Candidatus Uhrbacteria bacterium | reverse complement strand
TTTCATCCAGAGTATTTCCTTCTACAAAGCGGAGTTTCAACGCGTTCCGTTCCGGGCCGATGGCAAGGGCGTCCGCAATCTCACGATATGACGTTCCCGGACGGAATCGATACGTTCCGGCTTTGGGGTTTTCAACGGCGTCGTCCAGTGTTCCGTACAGGTCATACATCCATTTGGAACTCACCAAGTCCGCTTCGATCAGCAGATCCCGAACCGCGTCCGGCGCCATCCCCTCCTTCACCACGATTTCGATCGGTTCACCGGCATCCGGAGTCGAAAACCAAGCGGCTTGCGCAAAATAGCTAATCGCTACGCCGCTAATAATAATGAGAATGCCGAAAATCGCGAAACAGGAACGCATGAATTAAATCTGTGATAACGATTGTTGTACGAACCGTACGATCAAAAACGCTAGCACGCCAACCGCAGCCCCGCCAACCAAGTCCGTGGGGAAGTGCATCCCTGAGGCAACCCGACCAAAGGCTACGAGCCCGGCAACAAGAAACGCCGCCACCCCCACCGGAACGTTTGTAGATGACAACGCTACGGCAATCCCCACCGCCACTGCTGTATGACTAGACGGAAATGAACCACTCTGAATATTCGGAGGGACGATGGCCTCCACACCGGGAACCGCCAGGTATGGCCGTACGCGCCCGATGAGCTGCGCCAGCACCGTACTCATGGTGAGGGCCAAAAGCGCTGTCCATCCGGCCGCGTACACGGCATCCACATACAGCTTTGAGCGTTTAATCAGTAGGGCGAACGGAACGTATAAAAAAATCAGCCAACGCGCCACAAGTGCCACCAAAACCCGTCCGAACGGGCTAGAAAGGGATTGCTGGATCCGTAACACGATATCGGCTTCCGTGATCATAGAACTATGTTACCACGCCGGCGTCTACGAGCGAGGTTCGGGCGTTTTATGACGGTAAGAGCAAACATCCGCTACAGGACACCGCCAACATTGCGGCTTGCGAGGCTGGCAAACATCCCGTCCAAAATGGACGAACGTCCGATTGATCTCCCGCCAGAGTCGCTTTGGAATCATCTGCTGCAGATCCTGTTCCACCTTATCCGGTGTCTTCCCCTTACTCCAACCCAGACGGTGTGCGATCCGAAACACATGCGTATCCACGCAGATCGTATCCTGTGCAAAGACATAGCTTAAAATGCAATTCGCACCCTTCCGACCGATCCCCGGAAGTCGCATCAGATCATCGCGCGTATCCGGCACTTTTCCACTGTATTCACGTAAGATGATCTTCGACAGCTCATGAATGGCCTTGGACTTGCCGCGATTTAATCCGATGGTGGCGATCTGTTGGCGGATCGCTTCCGGCGTGGAGCGGGCTAAGGAAGCGAAGGTCGGGTAACGACGCTTAAACGCCGGGAAGATTTTCAGCACCTGTGCATCTTTGGTCCTTGCCGAAAGTAGCACACCGATCAGGGTATCCTTGGGATTCCCCAGATCCATGTCCCCGGATGCCGTGTAGCGCCTCGCCAGTCTCTGAATAACGGTAGCCGTGTTCTGGATAGATGCATGAGAACGTGACATGCCGCCCAGTATAACAGCTAGATCAACGGATGACCCGTCATCTCTTTGGGAATCCGCAACCCCAAAATCTGTAGCATCGTCGGAGCGATATCCGAAAGGGAGCCTAACGCAGCAGTGCTTGCCAAATCCCCTCCGATCATATCCCCGCGTGGTGCCTTAAGTCCTTCGAATGCCCTACCAACGACAAGGAACGGCACCGGATTACGGGTTCCAATTCGGTTCAGCCGGTCAGTTGCTGGATCTCGCATCGCTTCCGCGTGCCCATGATCGGAAGTGACGAGTAAGGCGCCCCCCACGGCCAGCGTGGCATCGGCGATCTTACCCAACGCACGATCCACCACTTCACAGGCACGAATCGTTGCCATCTCATCCCCGGTCATCGCAATAAGATCCGGCGCAGAAAACTCCACGAACATCACATCGTGAATCCCCTGCGCAATTTCCTTCACCACGCGATCCGCAATACGCTGCGTACGCATCTCCGGAACCTGCTCATATCGGGAGACCTGCGGACTCGGAATCAATACGCGCTCCTCTCCGGGATAGGACTCCTCCCGCATACCGTTCAAATCATAGGTGAGATGCGCGAATCCTTCGGTTTCCGCAATGCGAAGCTGCGTCAGACCGGCTTCAGAGATGACAGATCCCAACGTCGTATCGATCTGCAAGGGCGGATACGCCACCTGGACCGGAAGATCTTTGTCGTATTCCGTCAGCGTAACGAACCGATTCATCTTGGTTTTCGGACGGTCAAATGCGGAAAACGACGGAAGTGTAAACGCCTGCACTAATCGCCGTTTGGGTGCCGGAAGGGTATTAAAAAAGATACAGGCGTCACCGGATTCAAAATGAAACGTCGCACCGCCGCGCTGCAAAATCACGCAGGGATGCAATTCGTCATCAAAGATCCGTTTCGCATAACTAGATTCCAGTGCATCCGTAGCATTCGGGAACGCCGGACCTTCCGCCTGCGCCATGGCGCGATAACAAGCTTCGATCCGGTCCCACAGACCCGAAGGATCCATTGCCCAACGTCTGCCACAAAGGCTGGCGATTGTACCGATACCGTTGGTTGTCAGATACTCCTCCAACGAACGGATGTTGGTCAACGCCGCCTGTGACGGCGTATCGATACCATCCAGTACAAGATGCAGGGCAACGCGTGCAACCCCTTCACGTTTTGCAAGCTCCAAAAGCGCTTCCAAATGATCGCGACGCGCATGTTGCTCCGCAGCGGACAGCATCCCAATCAGATGGAGCGTGGACTCTCGTTTCACCACATGACGACAGGTGTTCCGAAGTGTGGGTTGGGTATAAAAACGCCCGGTTGCGATCTCCTGACGGATACGCGGAACGGATTCATAAATGACACGTCCTGCTCCAATCGTGCGATGACCGGCCTCCGGTGTTCCGATGGACGCCTCTTCTTTACCGACCATATCCCCGGCGGCCCGAAGCGCGATGGCCGGATACGTTTCGGTCAACTGATCGAAAAATGGCAAATGTGCCTGCCGGATCGCATTCTGATCCTGTGCAGGCCCAATACCGAAGCCGCTCACAACGGCCAGGATAACGGGCTTGGGTCGGCGCATATTAGCGCCGAATCAACGATCGGCCCGTCATGACCTCAGGTTGTTCGACGCATAGGAGATCTAACACCGTCGGAGCCACATCTGCAAGCGATCCTCCGTTGTGTAAACGGGCGTTCTTCACCGCCGTTCCCGCCAGGAGCAAAGGAACCGGATTATTGTTATGTTCCGTATCCGGATTCCCCATGCTCGTATGCACCACTTCGGCGTTCCCATGATCCGCTGTAATGAGCAACCGCGCACCGTGTTTCTGGACCGCTTCGTACACGATCCCCAGTGCGTCGTCGAGTGCCTCACAGGCAACGATGGTCGCATCCAAGTTCCCGGTATGAGCGACCATGTCGGCATTGGCAAAGTTCGCACAGATGAAATCCGCATCCCGCTCGAGGGACTTCACGATCCGATCGGCAATGGCCTTAGCCCGCATCTGCGGCTTCTCGTCATATCGGGCCACGTGATAGGTGGGAATCTTGAATCGCTTCTCGTTAAACCGGGCTCGATCATAGCCACCGTCAAAAAAATACGTCACCTGCACATATTTTTCAGATTCGGCGATATAATGCTGTTCATGAGATCGTAGCGCCTCAACCAACGTTCCCTCGATTTCCTGGTTCGGATAAGCGGCAACCACGTGATCAATATCCGCGCCGAATTCCGTCAGCGTGACCAAGAATATGTTTTTCAGCTTTTTCTTCCGTTTGAACGCGCCTTTCTCTTCTCGTTCGAACGAATCCATGGCAAACGGCTTCACCAGCTGGCGAGCACGGTCACTACGCAGGTTCCAAAAGATAATGGCATCATTATCGTTGATGCAGGGGATACAAGTTTGATCTTCGCAGATCACTGTTGGCTGGATGTACTCATCCGATTCCCCTCGCGCATAAGCCTGCTCCACGGCATCGAACGGTGACGTCGCATGCTTCCCCTCTACGCCGGTTAGCGCATGATACGCCTTCCCGGTCCGTTCCCAGAACCGATTGCGGTCCATGGCATAATAACGTCCGGAAATGCTACCGATGACATAATGCTTTGGCAATCGTTTTGTAAACTCATCCAACAACTTCACGGAATGGTACGGCGGCGTATCCCGACCGTCGGTAAAGAGATGAAACACGACATGTTCCAGATGAAGTTCTTGCGCAAATCGAACCAGGGCGTAGAGATGTTCCGGATAGGAGTGACCCGAGGACGTATCGGTTAACAGCCCCATCATATGCAACGTGGACTTGTTCCGTGTGACATGCGCCACCGTCCGAAGCAGCGCCGGGTTATCGTGAAAGGTATTCTTTTTAATCTCTTTATTAATCCGGACCAAATCGGACTCCACGGCCCGACCCGCACCGATCGTCTGATGCCCCGCTTCACTGTTCCCCACCTGACCCTCCGGTAAACCCACGCATT